>CALKVB010000502.1 GCA_937996605.1 uncultured Oxalobacteraceae bacterium
CTCGCCGTGCAGGAATACTGTCTTCGGCTCCACGCCTAGCCAGCGCAATTTCGCGCAAGTCCT
Source organism: uncultured Oxalobacteraceae bacterium (assembly GCA_937996605.1). GTDB lineage: Bacteria > Pseudomonadota > Gammaproteobacteria > Burkholderiales > Burkholderiaceae_D > Undibacterium. The sequence continues at coordinate 64 of CALKVB010000502.1, forward strand.
CTTGAGCGAACGAGTAAAACAGAGGCTGGTGTTGGTATGTTCGCCTCGCCGTGCAGGAATACTGTCTTCGGCTTCACGCCTAGCCAGCGCAATTTTGCGTAAGTCCTCTTTAGTGAACGAGCAAAACAGAGGCTGGCGTTGCTGTGTTCTCTTCGCTGTGCAGGAGCACAATCTTCGGCTCCATGCCTAGCCAGTTCAATTTTGCGTAAGTCCTATTTGATTAAAAGGTGTGTATGAACTTCCAACAATTACGCTCTATACGTGAAGCTTGCCGTTGCGGTTATAACCTGACGGAAGTGGCGAATGTGTTATTTACATCCCAACCGGGTGTGAGCCGTCAGATTCGTGAAGTCGAAGAAGAATTGGGCGTCGATATCTTTGAACGTAACGGCAAGCGCTTAACCGGCTTGACTGAGCCAGGTAAAGGTATCTTGCCGATTATCGAACGGTTGTTACTGGAAGCCGAGAATCTACGCCAAGCGGGTAATGATTATTCCGATCAAGCGCGTGGTACTTTGGCAGTTGCGACTACGCATACGCAAGCACGATATGTATTGCCAAAAGTGGTGCAACAATTTCGCCATGCCTTCCCCGAAGTTCGTATCGCTTTACAACAAAGTGCACCAGAACATATCGCGGAATGGGTCTTGTCTGGCAAGGCAGATATTGGGATTGCAACCGAAGGTTTATCTCAGTTTAAAGACCTTGTTTCTTTCCCTTGCTACGAATGGAATCACGTGGTCGTGGTTCCCGAAGATCATCCCCTGCTTAGTATTCAAGAATTATGTTTGGCCGATCTCGCGAAGTATCCTTTGATAACCTATGACGTAGGCTTCACTGGCCGCGGGCATATCGATGAAGCCTTTCGTCAAGCGGGATTGCGTACCGACATCGTGCTCACCGCAATGGATTCAGATGTGATTCAGCAGTATGTCGCTTTGGGTTTAGGCGTAGGTTTGGTGGCCTCGATGGCGATTGAAAGTAGCGCGGATAATCAACGCTCGAAAGGCTTAAGAACGATTTCAGCGAGCCATCTGTTCCGCACCAATGTCACGCGCTTAGCGGTGCGTCGCGGTGCTTATCTGCGTGCTTACACTTACGACTTCATCCAAAAGTTCGCGCCATCATTGAGCCGCGACGATATTCGTAAGGCGATTGCAGAAGTCGAACTTGCCTAAAATTTATCATCTAAGCTAAAGCCCCAACTAGGCTTGTGTTCTGAAGAAGGCGATACGCCTGGCCTCAGCATGATTTGGTGTTCTTCTATAGAATCGAGCCTTTGCCGCGTCTATGGATTGAAACCTGGGTGGTGGCGCTCAATAACAAGAACAAGGCGAGTACGACGTGATCAAAATCGAAGCTTTAGAAAAAGAATATGTAGTGGGGCAGCGTCGCATCGCTGCTTTGCGCCGTATTGACCTGCAAGTCGAGAAAGGCGAAATTTTCGGCATCATCGGACGCTCTGGCGCGGGTAAAAGTACTTTGCTGCGTGCTTTGAATTTGTTGGAGCGGCCGACAGCGGGCAAAGTGATTATCGAAGGTGAAGATATCACCGAGTACGACACGCAACAATTACTAGCGTTGCGACAACGTATAGGCATGGTGTTTCAACACTTTAATTTGTTGAGCGCAAAAACCGTAGAACAGAATATTGCATTTCCGCTCAAGCTAAGCGGCCAGTACAGCAAAGAACAACGTCAACAACGTGTCGATGAATTACTCGAATTGGTTGGCTTGAGTGCGCATCGTCATCAGTATCCTTCACAACTATCGGGTGGACAAAAGCAACGCGTCGGTATCGCCCGTGCATTAGCGAATTACCCGCATCTGTTACTGTGCGATGAAGCGACTTCTGCACTTGACCCAGAAACCACGCAATCGATTTTGCGCTTGCTGCTCGATATCAATCAAAAACTCGGTTTGACTATCGTTTTGATCACCCATGAAATGCAAGTGATTCGTAGTATTTGCGATCGCGTTGCCGTGATTGATGGCGGTGAGATCGTGGAGAGTGGTGAAGTGGTCGATGTATTCCTCCATCCGCAACATCCGTTAACGCAAGGTTTGGTCGCCGAAAATCAAGCCTTGGATTTGGAACTCTTGCAGCAATTACGCCAACGAGAAAACAGCGATTTGCTGCGTTTAACTTATGTGGGTGAAGCGACCCACGAGCCGATTCTGCACAGAATCGCCGCGCAAACCTCAGCTGATATCGTGATTTTGCAAGGCGTGATTGCTCGCATCAAGAATACGCCTTATGGCCAATTGATCGTGGAGCTAGCGGGCGAAGCCAGTGAACGCACCAAGGTCAGACAATTACTCACTGCCGCGCAAGTGCGTATCGATGATTTACAAACGAGTGTTGTGGAAGGAGCTCAATAATGGATTTCTCTGTGATTGATTGGGAAGATATTATTCAAGCGACTTGGGATACCCTCACCATGACGGGCGTTTCTTTGTTGTTCACCTTGCTGTTGGGTTTGCCCTTGGGCGTGCTTTTATTTTTGACGAGTAAGCGTCAGTTGCTTGAGCAAAGCGTGGTGTATAACTTATTGTCCTTTGTGGTTAATATTCTGCGCTCAGTGCCTTTTATTATTTTGTTGATCGTGTTGATTCCTTTAACCCTTTTATTGGTTGGTACTTCGCTCGGGGTGGCAGGAACGATTCCTCCCTTAGTGATAGGTACGACACCTTTCTTCGCTCGTTTAGTCGAGAACGTATTGCGCGAAGTTGATCGCGGCATCATTGAAGCATGCCAAGCGATGGGTGCGAAAACCTATCAGATTATCTGGCATGCCTTGTTACCAGAAGCATTGCCCGGCCTGTTGGCTGCCACCACTGTGACGACCATCGCTTTGGTATCTTACTCAGCTATGTCGGGTGTAATTGGCGGGGGCGGTTTGGGTGATTTGGCTTTGCGCTTTGGTTATCAACGTTTTCAAACTGAGGTCATGATAGTGACTGTCGCTATCTTGGTGATCTTGGTCCAAGTCTTGCAGTATTTGGGTGATTTTTTAGTGCGCAAGTTCACCCGCAAATAAGCCTTTTAGCCTTTTAGCCTTTTAGCATTAAGGAGTTCTGATATGGTGTTCAACCGCAATCGTCGTCGTTCCTTGGCGACACTGCTAGCAATCTTGGCAAGCATTGTTTTTATATGTTCTAGCCAGTTCTCTGTGGCGCATGCCCAAGCGACTGATACCTTGACCATTGCCGCGAGTCCTGTGCCGCATGCTGAGATATTGGAGTTTGTAAAACCGATCTTGGCGAAGCAGGGTGTGAACTTGAAGATTAAGGTGTTCACTGACTACATTCAACCTGGCGTTCAGGTAAATGAAATGCATCTCGATGGCAATTTTTATTTGCATCAACCTTTCTTAAACGAATTTAAGAAAAGCCATAAAAATGATTTGCAGGTGGTGATCGCGAAGGTACACGTTGAGCCATTCGCGGCTTACTCGACCAAGTATAAAAAGCTCAGCGATTTGCCAAGTGGTGCCACCATTGCGATTCCCAATGATCCATCGAATTCTGGTCGATCGTTGCTGCTCTTGGCAAAGCAGGGATTGTTGAAGTTGAAGGACCCAAATAATATTTCAGCGACCAAGCGCGATATCATAGAAAATCCGAAAAACTTCAAGTTCAAAGAACTTGAGGCAGCGACCTTGCCACGTATTTTGGGACAAGTGGATTTGGCCTTGATTAATACGAATTACGCGATCGAAGCAAAATTGAATCCTGTTAAAGATTCTCTCTTCATCGAAGATGCAAATTCACCCTACGCGAATCTTTTGGTTGCTCGTGATGACAATAAAGATCGCCCAGCATTCAAAAAATTAGCAGCGGTGTTGAACTCAGCTGAAGTGAAGAAATTTATTCAAGAACGCTATAAAGGCGCAGTCGTGCCAGCATTTTAGAATGTTGCATGAAGCATTTCGATACAAACGGTGAAGCTACTGAAAGTGACATCCGCGTGTGGCACTGCCAATTGTGTAATGCAGAAAATGGAAAAAGGAAGTGTTGATGTCTGAGCGGAGCGAGTTCCAACACTTCCCCATTTTTTGCAATACACAATTGGGGACCCGAAGGGCAGTGACTTCGCGGTCGCCTTTTTTGGATTACCTTTTTTGGCGAAGCAAAAAAGGTAATTAGCTGTCGGGCTACCCCCGACCAGCACAGTTTAAGAAACAGAAGTCGCCATAAGAAACTACGGAAACTAAGCAAACTAAGGTCAGCCGAAACGCTTGCGAATAGACAACTCAATGCCTTCGGCATTCAAACCACATTGCGCCAGTAGCAGAGCCGGGTCACCATGATCGACGAATTTATCTGGTAAGCCCAGCATCAACACTGGTTTGGCCAAGCTTAATTCGGCCAAAGCTTCCGCCACAGCAGAACCCGCACCTCCCATCGTACAGCCTTCTTCTATCGTCACGATATGCTCGTGACGGCTAGCGATATCTTTCACCATGTCGATATCCAATGGCTTCACGAAGCGCATATTGACGACAGTAGCATCAATGTTTTCTGCTGCTTTCAATGCGGGGTGCACCATAGAGCCAAACGCGAGAATGGCCACTTTCGAACCTTGGCGTAATAAATCTGCTTTGCCAATGACCAGTTCCGTTAAGGCGCTTTCGGTCGCTGTGCCAATACCAGCGCCGCGTGGATAGCGCACGGCAGCAGGGCCAGGATATTGATAGGCTGTGGTCAGCATTTGACGACATTCGTTTTCATCAGCGGGCGCCATCACCACCATATTGGGGATGCAGCGTAAGTAGGCGAGATCATAGTTACCTGCATGGGTCGCACCATCGGCGCCAACCAGACCAGCGCGATCTAAAGCGAAAGTTACATCTAAGTTTTGCAAGGCGACGTCATGGATCAACTGATCATAAGCGCGTTGCAAGAAGGTTGAATAAATCGCGACCACCGGTTTTAAACCTTCCGTCGCCATCCCTGCAGCGAAGGTTACTGAGTGTTGTTCAGCAATGCCGACGTCGTAATAGCGTTTTGGGAAACGCTGTTCAAACTCAACCATGCCCGAGCCTTCGCGCATCGCCGGTGTAATGCCGATCAATTTTTCATCGGCAGTTGCCATGTCGCACAGCCATTCACCAAAGACTTGCGTGTAGGTTTTCTTAGTGGGTGTGGCCGCCGGTTTAATGCCCTCTGCAGGATTGAACTTGCCTGGGCCATGGTACAAAATTGGATCAGCTTCGGCGAGCTTATATCCTTGGCCTTTCTTCGTAACGACGTGTAAGAACTGCGGGCCTTTGAGATTTTTAATGTTTTGCAGTGTTGGGATCAGCGACCCTAAATCGTGGCCATCAATTGGTCCGATATAGTTAAAGCCGAACTCTTCGAACATGGTGGCAGGGACGATCATGCCTTTTGCATGCTCTTCAAATTTACGTGCGAGTTCCAACATCGGTTGCGGCAACACAGATTTGCCCACATTGCGCGCCGCTGCATAAAACTTACCTGACATTAAACGTGCCAAATAACGATTCAAAGCACCAACTGGCGGTGAGATCGACATATCGTTATCGTTCAAGACGACGAGCATATTGATGTCATCGTAGACACCAGCATTGTTCAAGGCCTCAAAAGCCATCCCTGCTGTCATTGAACCATCGCCAATGATGGCGACAGAATGACGTGTTTCACCTTTGGTGCGTGCGGCTAGAGCCATGCCGAGGGCGGCAGAAATCGAAGTCGACGAATGTGCGGTACCGAAAGTATCGTATTCACTTTCGCTACGACGCGGAAAGCCGGAGATACCATTGAGTTGGCGCAGACTGTGCATTTGATCGCGACGACCAGTGAGAATCTTGTGCGGGTAGGTCTGATGACCGACGTCCCAGACCAAGCGATCTTCGGGTGTGTTGAATACATAGTGCAGGGCAATCGTTAATTCAACGGTTCCCAGGTTGGAGGACAAATGACCACCGGTTTTAGAAACCGATTCGATCACGTAATTGCGTAATTCATCGGCTAAGCTTGATAGCTGTGTGCGGCTCAGTTGACGCAAGTCCGATGGTGAGTTGATAGTATTGAGTAAAGACATTGTTATGCTTTCCGCTGAACGATCAAGTCTGCTAAATCATGCAGATGTTGGGCGGATTCTCCAAAAATAGTCAGGGCTTGATGCGCATCCTGACAGAGCTGTTGTGCTAATTGTTGTGAGGCTTCCAAACCTAATAATGACACGTATGTTGGTTTGTTGTCGGCGGCGTCTTTGCCCGCTGTTTTGCCGAGCGTGGCGGAATCTGCAGTAGCATCGAGGACATCATCGACCACTTGAAAGGCAAGACCGATTGCAGCCGAATAAACGTCGAGGGCCGCTACTTCGTTGCTCTCTAGGCGCTTGCCACTCATCGCGCCTAGCATAACCGACGCACGTAATAGCGCGCCTGTTTTTAAGCGGTGCATCTGTTCGAGTTGTTCACGTGTCAAAGAAAGACCTACGCTGGCTAAATCAATCGCTTGGCCGCCACACATCCCCACAGAGCCAGAGGCATGTGCCAACAGTTGTATCATTGGCAGCTTATGGTCGGCGCAGGCAGTAGATTCACTTAAGACCAAGAACGCTTGTGCTTGTAGTGCATCGCCGACAAGTAATGCAGTCGCTTCATCATATTTCTTATGAACGGTGGGTTTGCCACGACGAAGCGCATCATCATCCATGCAGGGCATGTCATCATGTACTAAAGAATAGGCGTGAATCATTTCGACGGCGCAGGCGGCTCGTGAAAGCAATTCTTGAGGAGCATTAAATAATCTGCCCGCTGCAAACACCAAGAGTGGGCGCACACGTTTGCCGCCGTCTAAAACGGCGTAGGCCATTGCCTCATGTAAGCGCTGCGGCGTGCTCTGCGCTGATGGCAAATAGTGTTGTAAGGAGACTTCGACCTCGGCTTGTATGGACTTCATCCATGCTTGAAACGTACTGCTCATGCCTGATCCTCATTGCCGCCGTCAGAATGAAAGGCTTTTAACATGCCAGCATCGAGGATCTTGACTTGTTGTTCTACTTTTTCGAGTTGCGCAGCGCAAAATTGAATCAGTTCGGAACCTCGTTGATAGGCAGTGACAGACGCTTCAAGCGGCAATTGACCGGATTCCATTTGTGAAACCAAAGCAGTGAGTTCGGCCATCGCTTCTTCGAATGACGCAGGTGTCACACTTGGGGGTAATTTCTTTGACATAGATTACTTTGCAAGGTAGATTGCAGGAGTGGCAAGCTAAACCCCGTATTTTAGATCAAAGGGGGCTTGCTATGGGGGATATCCATTAAGTCGACTTAATGGGATTGCATTACAAAAAAACATGATTTCTGCAATTGAACTGTTTACGCGTAAAAAAATGCTTAAAAAATGAGCGAAATTGCGTTTAGAACATTTCCATGTGGAAATAAAATGAGTATAGTCAAACTTGTGTAGAGGCGCAATTTTGGCTTGACGGAGCAGTGTTGGAACAGTTTATGTCGACAAATCAAGCAGATCCGAAGTTATCGGGTAAGTTCTCTAAGGCCGAATATAAAGTGCCTTTAGAGAAGCTCGAAACTTGGCCAGCCCTGGTGCAACAGGCTTGCCAACTATGTGCGCCGCAAATCGAGCCATTTGCAGGTTGCTTGTCGCATGCCTTGTTTGGCCAATCTGAAGATGCTACGGATTCCAAATTAGCGAATACCTGTTTTCACGGCGCACAGTTACTCAAAAACAGTACCTATACGTACTATTATTTATGTACCGCTGCTTTAGAGAAAATACTCAAATTAGAAGTCAAAGAGTTCACACAAAGTAGTCAATCTGCACGCGCCGTCAAAAATGATCAAGGCGAGGTCGAAATGAGTTTGGTTTCCTACGAGGAAATGGAACTCAAATTAAGCTATAACCGCGCTAGCCGCTCTTTGGAATTAGCGCATGCCGAACCACTAGCGGCCTTAAACATGCGTTTCGCTAGCATGCTTGGTCTTGAAAGTGTAAGCGTTGCGCAAAACCCTTTCCGTCCAGAAGTATTCTTACGCGCTTTAAATACCGCGTGGTGTGAATTTAATCCTGACGTTAATTCACACACTTTAGCCTTGCCTTTATTGAGTGAATTAGTTTTTGATCTGGCGCCTGTCTACCATGCCCTGAACGAATTGCTAGTGCTACGTGGGGTGCTCCCTGATTTGCAAGAAACCTATCGCATGAAGCGCAAGCAAGCGAGCCTGGATGCAGAGCGTGTGGGTGAAGCCGTAAAAAATGAAGTCACTCGCAAACTTGAGCAGTATTTTGCTGGACAAAGTGCCGGCCCTGAAGCGCATGCAGCGCAACATCAACAAGCAGTGCTTGCGTCTCATGGCGCAAGTGCGCTAGGGACTGCGCCTAATGCGGGCGGCAACGGTTCGCATCAGCCGTATGCATTTTCCGCGGAGGCGACAAACTTTAATCCTGCGAGTTCTGAATTATTCCAATATCTTGCTGGTGTGCAGAAAAATATGGCAATCCATCAATTGGTTGCCGGAGCACAAAATGCGATGCGCTTATCGCAAATACGCCAGGAAATGCCGAACGTATTTCACACTGGCGTGGAACGTCACACTTTCGACTTGTTGTCCCATGTGTTCGACGGCGTATTTGGTAACCAAGAAATTCCTGATCAAATCAAGGATCTGATTGGACTGTTGCAAGTGCCGGTGCTTAAAGCGGCTTTGATGGATAAAGATTTCTTTTTCCAAGATAGTCATCCTGCGCGGCGTTTGATTGAGCTATTGTCGAAATACAGTGTGTCGCTTGATCCTGAAAAAGGTCAGGAAGATCCTTTATTCCAGGCGATGCAGCGCAATGTAATACGCGTGCAAAAAGAGTTTGATCAACAACTGAGTTTGTTTGACGAAGTTGTTAACGATCTTGAAAGCTTTATTCAAAAAGATGAAGCAGCGACGATTGAAGCCTTGCAAGCGCCGATCAATCGCGCAATCCAGCGTGAGAAATTTAAGCAAGCGAGTATCGCTGCGAATCAAGAAGTATCGTTGCGAGTTGGTACTGGTGAGGTACTCGCTTTCGTTGAGACTTTCCTTGAAAATCGTTGGACTAAAGTATTAACACTGGCGTACAGCGTGAGAGAAGAGAAGCCACACGCGGTCGAAGATGCGATCAAGACCATGGACGATTTGATTTGGAGTATCAAACCGAAGATCACTTTGGCGCAACGTCAGGAGATGATCAATCGTCTACCTGGCATCTTGGCACGACTCAACAAGTGGCTCAGTTTGATCAAATGGGAAGATGCTGATCGTGTGCAGTTCTTTGCTGATCTTGCAGAATGTCATGCATCTATTGTTCGTGCGCCTTTAGAGTTAAGCCCTGAACGGCAAATGGAAATTGCCGTGGAGGCGGCCAAGATTGCGACAGAACGCCGTCTCGAAAAACGACGGAAAGCCGAAGAGGAAGCGAAGGCTAAAGAAGCTGCCGAGCAAGCGGAGAAAGAACGTTTGTTGGCACTGGTGATTGAGAAAGAAAAAGCAAAGGCCAAACAACTCACTGAAGTACGCGCTCAGCAGGGCGCTACGGCACAGGCGAATTTGATTCAGCAGGCGACTTCAAGTAAGCGTTCTGAAGTATTTGAGACAAATGGTTCCAGCGATAATGTAGCGATCTCGCATGGTGATTTGCCGCCGATTATGGCGTCGCTAGTACCAAACTCAGATTCCAGTACCAATGCGGCGGATGTGGCGTGTAGTGTTGCCTCTAGTGGTGGTGGCAATGCTGCCGAGGATACAGCAACAGCAGCACCTAGCGAGGCATTCGTAGAAGTGACGATCAACCCAGAAGTCATGATGACTAAGGTTGAGCAAGCGATTCTAGCGGCGGAAGAAGCGGTCGCTTCTTTGGAACGCGGCATGTGGGTAGAGTTCGAGAAACGCGATGCGAGCTTACAGAAGGTACGCTTGGCGTGGGTTAGTCCTATGCGTAGTTTGTTTATTTTTACCTCTAGCCAAAAAGAGAAATCCTTCTCGGTGGCGGTGGATGAGCTTGAGCGAAATTTCCGCGAAGGGCGTGCCAAGATTATCTCGGTCGACAAAGTGGTTGATCGTGCTTTGCTCGATGCTTTGAATAAACCACAAGCAGAACCCGTGGCGGCTTGATCAATTGATATTTCAAGAGTTCCTGCAAGCATGAGTAGGCTCGATACCTTACTGCGTGGCGTCCATCATGTCGCTATTATCTGTTCGAATTATTCGACCTCGAAACACTTCTACACCGCGATCTTGGGTTTGCCTATCATTGCCGAACACTACCGTGCTGGGCGCGATTCCTACAAACTAGATTTGGCGCTGCCGGATGGCACTCAGATCGAATTATTTAGTTTCCCCAATGCGCCCGCCCGACCCTCGTATCCTGAGGCGCAGGGCTTGAGACACTTGGCTTTTGTGGTTGATGATGTGGTGGCTGCTAAACTGGCATTGGAAGTGGCGGGAATTGCAGTTGAAGAGGTAAGGATCGATGAAGCCACTGGAAAGCGATTCACATTTTTTTCAGACCCAGATGGTTTGCCCTTAGAACTCTATGAAACCTAGCTATGTAGCGTGGAGAGAGTTTGCTTGAAACATTGATGAAGCCTCGCATGCTTGGGGTCATCGCGAGGCCTCACCAGGGCTTCAAAGAAAATTCATTACATCATTATGCTCGTTTACTGTCGAATGACATTCATGCCTTTGATTAATGTTCCTTGCGCATCGTCACCATCTAAAGACCAGCTAAACATTCCACCTAAGCCCTGCGCTTTCACATAGGCAGATTTGGTATTGATGACGGCTGCATCGTCATAGCTCCAGAACTCATTGCCATCGTAGCTCCAAAGTTGTTTGGTGACTGGATGAACATAACGTGTACCGCGTTTTTGAACCAAAACCTTGTAGTCGTCGACACCCGCTTCATACGTACCTGCGGCTGGGCTGGTCGCTGCTTGATACAGTCCATCACCTTTTGGCCCAGCTTTGACGCCTTTCCAGCCACGTCCATAAAAAGGAATGCCAACAATAATTTTTGATTTAGGCATTCCCGCTGCGACTAGTGCGGTGACCGCGTCATTGATATTGTATTTGATCAAATCACCTGTGACAGGCGCTGCACTATCAGCGTACAAGGCAGATTGGAAATTGCTCGGCCCTACGGTCTCCCATCCACCATGAAAGTCGTAACTCATGATGTTGACCCAATCGAGATAGCTACTGTACAAGCCTGGTTCCGTATTGCGGATCTTGTCAATGCCAGCACCAACCGCTGCAGTGAGATAGTAACGACGTTTATTGGTGGCTGCTAGAACATCGAGTTGTGTGCGGAATTCTTTCATCAGCAAAGTGAAGTTTTGTTTATCACTCGGATCGTAAGAATTGCCAGCCAATCCACCGCTCACTGGGTATTCCCAATCGATATCGATACCATCAAAAATACCTTTCGCAACGCCAGCACCCCCGGCGCCTTCAGCAACAGGGAGATTACCTTTGACGTAAAGATCGATACAAGAACTCACCAAGGCTTTTCGACCAGCGTCAGTACGAGCGAAAGTGCTGAAATTTTTCGACCACGTCCAACCGCCGAGCGATATCATCACTTTCAAGTTTGGATTACGTAATTTCAGTTTTTTGAGTTGATTGAAGTTGCCTTTGAGTTTCGCATCCCAAGTATCACCGATACCATCGACCGATTCATTAGCGGCGAAGCCACGTTGGTAGTCTGCCCAACCATCACCACCATCGCCGTTGCCGTTTTCAGCACGTGTCACGATATTGCAGCGACCATCCGCATATACATTGCCGAACGCATAGTTTAAGAAAGTGAGATTTTTATCGCCGCCAGTATCGACTAAGTTGCGTAGTTTGTAGTTGCGACCATAAATACCCCACTGTGCGAAATACGAACCGAGGTGTTTGCCAACGGTGGGTTTAGGTTCTGGGATGCCACTGCCATCACCACCGGGCGGCACGGTGGGTGTGCATTCGCTGGCCGGGCGTTCTTCCCACGGGCCCCATTGATTACTGCCAGGGATTTCGTTTTGCGTGTACCATTTCGCCCGCCAAGTTTTGCCGCCATACGTTGAATACAAGCCTTGGGTGTACACACTTGCGCTGTTCCAAGGATTACATTCGGCCGCGCTGGCGAGGTTGCTGAGCGCCATGCTGGCGCAAGCTAGCAGGAGTCGTAAACTCCATTTCCATTGTTGTTTCATATCGTCTCCGGTTTTCATGTTGTCACGCAATGCCGTGCCACTGCGTGTTGGTAGTTGGTATCGCTTGAGCACGGCGATGTTGATCTTCCGTGGTTTATTTCAAAGTGACTTTGAAGTAGTACTCGACACATTTCACGTAGTCACCCGACTTTAGTGCGTTGAACGGTGTTTGATAGTTGACGAGTTTGCAGGCATAGCTTTTGCCATCAGGACGGCTAGGGTCATAGCTCCAGTCTTGTTCCCAATTGAGCAGTTGCGCGCCAGCGCCATTATTTGGAAATGGTTTTTGTGTGGCGCAGCTCAATGCTTCGGTGGTCGGTACCGGCACAGCAAGGTAGTTAGCCATGCTCTTGTAATAGCTAATGCGATTGGTCGCTTGAGGTTTGTCGATG
>CALKVB010000503.1 GCA_937996605.1 uncultured Oxalobacteraceae bacterium
AATTCTGTCTCCAATCAAGAACGCCTACACAGCAGATGAAATCGCCTATGCTGATTTGATTCGAGACCGCTTGCAAGGATGGAATTTTGAGCACAATAGTCCGATGGCGAAAGTGCCCAATACCTATCTATGCCGTTTCTTTGTTTTGGATGATGTCTACACGGAATCACAGCCAACGGGAAGTGGACTCGATACTATCCGAGATTTGTCACCGTTTGTGACAGACGACATGCGTCGGGCAGCGGTGCCGGCGGAAGATCATTTGCAATCACGCTATCTGGTTTTCTCTTGTAATTTTTACGGCGGGCCCAAGGCAGATCTTGACGCTTATTTACGCGGAATGTGGCAATCGATTAGTGACCGCATCAAAGAAATTTGGTCGTACTGCTATGGCTTTGATGCTGTCAATGATGCCGATAGCTTCATCGCCTATATGAAGAAATGTCAGTTGACCGCTTCATTGTTTTTTAATGGTTCTAACGACGAGCCTCTCGCAGAACAATTGAAAGCGCTCTATTTGAAACAAGAGTTCGCCAAATTTGTCATCGATAACCAAGGCCTCGATGCCGCCGCGATCAAAGTGAATATGCAAGTTTTTATGCAACGCGTGGCGCCGACTAATTTGACTGCGCCTACGTGGTCGGCCGGTAAATATCGTCTATAAAATTAAATAAAGAGGCCGATTGTGACTAAACAATTAGATTTGACCGACATTCAAGGGAATGTCATTCGTGCTTATGGACGCTTCGGTTATCCCGTTGCGCGTTATGTGTTTTTGAATATTCGTCACTCTGCTATCGCACGTGATTTCGTTGCGGCTGCGACCAAGCGTGTGACTTCATCAGTGGAGTGGGGCAGTGGTGCTGGACAAATATCGCAGCCAAATTGGACGGTGAATATCGCTTTCGCTTATCAAGGCTTGAAAGAGTTGGAATTACCTCGCTCTTCACTGAATGGTTTCTCGCCAGAGTTCGTGCAAGGGATGAAACATCGTCGCGATATTTTAGGTGATGACGGTCCAAGTTCACCGGAAAATTGGGACCCAATTTGGCAAGGAAATCGCGAGACAAGGGAGCAGGATGTACATATCTTCATCTCTCTGAACGCACGCTTACCACAATTTTTGGAAGAGTCTTACCAGTGGTTGCAAGAACTGGTGAAGAGTCACGCTGAAGGTGTCGTGATACTCGGCGGCCATCGTGGTGATGATGGTGCAATCCTCGATTATCAAGACGTGAAGGTCGTGATGGAGAACGGACATCCAACCTCAAAAGAACATTTTGGTTACACCGATGGCATTGGCGACCCCGTATTTGAAGGGGCACCGAACTACGATTTGAACGTGCATGGCCGTGGCAAACAAATGGATGACGGTACATGGGCGCCACTGGCAACAGGTGAGTTTTTACTCGGCCACGTTGATGAGGCGCATGAGTATCCTCCAGCACCACAGCCAATTTTGTTATCACGCAATGGTACCTATATGGTGTATCGCAAGTTGCACGAAAACGTTGCAACGTTTGATCAGTACTTGGAGAAGCACGCGCATACTTACGCGTCTCACAAAGAGCTCCCGCTCGACGATGCACGCGAATTACTTGCTGCAAAATTCGTCGGCCGTTGGCGCGATAATGGCGCGCCATTAGTGAAAGCGCCTGATCCTGCGAGCAAAGCGAAATTTGATATGCAATTCATGGGGGCGGATCAACAGGGTAAAGATAAACTGTTGAGTGACTTTACTTATAACGACGATATGAGTGGCGCCAAATGCCCATTCAGTGCACATATCCGCCGTATCAATCCGCGCGCTTCATTGCAAATGGTTAAAGGCGCTTGCCCAGGTTCTATGATTTATAACAAAGATGCTTTTGATACGCCGGGCGCTTTGGCCAATCGACGTCGAATTTTGCGACGTGGTTTGCCGTATGGTGAAGTAAAAGATCGCAGCCGCAATGATGGAAATCACGGCATTATTATCATGATGATCAACGCCGATATTAATCGCCAGTTTGAGTTTGTCCAACAACAATGGATCAATTACGGCAATGATTTTCAAGCGGGTAGTGATAAGGAAATTTTGTTAGGTAACCACAGCGCTGATGAGAAAACACCGAGCAAGGCGGTCTTGCAGGTTGATCCGAATAGTGACGATGCGCCCTACATGCTCAGTAAGATTCCTCGCTTAGTCGAAACACGTGGCGGCGAATATTTCTTTGTGCCGAGTTTGACGGCTTTGCGCATGATAGCGATGGGTGTAGTTGATCCAACTTAGTTATCTTGGTAAATGCAATGGTGTTACTAATTAGTGTCACTAAATTAGTGTTGTGAAATAAGAGGGCGCGGAATCAATGGCGCCCTTTCTCATTGTTGAATGTCCCAATTATGAGGTTCAGGTTGGGTGTTGTGATTGTTGTTACGTCGAAACGCAGCAATGGCCTGATAGATACTGAGCCGAGCGCGATTGATTTCTCCTAGTGGTTTATGTTCTTCGATTACCCGCCACGGGTTAAACGAGAGATTCTCACCAAAGCAATGATGTGCCTCATCGTCGAATTCTTGCTGCAAGATACGTATGCTAGCCACTTTGCGAAATGGTGACCACCAAACTCTT
>CALKVB010000504.1 GCA_937996605.1 uncultured Oxalobacteraceae bacterium
CACTACCAGAGTGAATAAAGAAATTGATGACCGACTGAATCACAAACATTTTGTGCGCGGCGAACACTGAATTTTCTGATTGCACCAAAGGCATCAAGTGGTACAACATGGTATCGATAATCTGCGCATCACGCGCCAAAATCATGGTCGCTCGTGCTAAAGCGATCACCATTGCTGTCGTAATCAAATCTTTAGCGCCATGCATGAATGCATCGACGAAACGATCTGCACTCAAACGCCCTACTACGCCAACCGCAATCGCCATCGCCAAAAACAGAGCCGCGATTTCGTTCACAAACCATTCATACTTCACTACACCCAACACCATCACCGCAAGTGTGGTGACAAACATGAAAAGGACGGCTTTGTGTGTACCAGTCATGCCTTGGAAATCAGCAAGTCCATCGGTTCCTAATTGTTGGCGCCGCTCTTGGTCTAAAGCAAAAGTGGGACTCAATTGTGGTTGAGCCTTAATGCGGGCGGCATACCACATCAAAAATGTAATCGTCAGCGAAGTGGCAACAACCCAAATGACTAAGCGAAACCCAATACCTGAAAATACAGGAATGCCGGCAATTCCCTGCGCGATGCCAACATTGAACGGATTCAAAAACGCCGCCGCAAATCCAACCTGCGAGCCAACAAAAGGGATTGCCACACCGGTGATCGAGTCATATCCAAGTGCTAAAGCCAAAGGGATAAAGATCATGACAAAAGGTATCGCCTCCTCTGCCATCCCAAAACTAGCGCCACCAAGGGAAAACAGCGTCACAAAGACAGGAATAATCATAGCGCGTACCAGGCGCGAATGCGTATGCGCTTTCGCCACCGCTTTGATCATAGAATCGATCGCTTCGGTTTTCTGTAGCACTGCGAAAGCGCCGCCAACGATCAGTACAAAACCGATGATTTGCGCAGCCTCGACGAAGCCTTTAATTGGCGACATCATCAACTCCACAAAGCCCTGTGGATGGCTGGCAATGGTGTGAAATGAAGATGGGTCTACTACCGTCTTGCCATTAATTAACTGCGTCGCATATTTACCGCCTGGTACAAACCAAGTCGCCAAAGCGATCAAAGCCATCAGCGAAAATAACAAGACAAAGGTGTTGGGCATTCGAAATTTCTTAAGCATAGTCGTCTCCTCTTTCTTATTCTGACTAAGCGGAAAGTAAATTTCCGGTGCGATAGGCGACACGCCCAGCGATTTTTGCGATGCGCGTTCCTGCATGTATATAGCGGCGTGCGACACGAGCAAAAAACACACCAGAGACACTCGCTCGAATCGGTGTAACTTGATTGGTAATCGGATCAATCAAATCAGCAAGCACTTCACCTGCCGCGACCACACTTCCCAAATCTTTGATGAAAACAACGATACCGGCGTGAGCTGCGACTAATGGCTCCACACCTTCTAGTGGCGTAGCCACACAAATCGCAGGAGGCACCACTAATTGTTCTTGATTGAAAATGGCAATATGCCCTTCGTGCTGCAAATAAGCGACGATCGCATCAGCATCTCTCTTCGCATCGTCATGATTGACGTCGGTTTCACCGCGCAACTCCACTGTCAATGATTGGCAGGCCAAAGGAATCGTTTTACTCTCACCAAAATGCTCTTGCAGTTCCCACCAATGACGCGAACACGAGTCATCAAACGGATCATCGCCAGGCAACTTCGAAATCAACAGCGCATGCGCTTGCAAGAATGCAGCTAAGGGCAAACCACGCTCGGCTAATGGAGCGCCGGTGTAGAGATGCATCACGGCTTGATTATCACAATGCAGATCAAGAACAATATCAGCATCAATCGCCAGGCTTTGTAGCGTTTTCTTTAAGGCTGAAGTTTCATCAAATACTTCAAGTTCAGCCAAAATTTCTGCAGCTGTACGACGTATCAATTGTTGGTTAAAAATTGGATCAAGCGATAATTCATCACCAATGCGCTTAATTAATTCCGGTGTCAGGTGTTGATACCCCCGATTGAAATTCAAACCTGTCGCTAAGTCAAAACGTCCAAAAGCAGTTCCCTGAATATCTTGACCCAATCCAATCGGATTGGCGACCGGTACCAACACGATACTGCCTTCAATCGCGCCTTGCGCTTCTAATTCGGCAAAGCGTTGGCGCAAATAATGGCTCACCAACATCCCTGGTATTTCATCAGCATGCAAGGATGCTTGAATATAGACTTTTTTCCGATTCTGATTCAGACCGAAGTGGAGACTATTCAATTCCCGCTTCGAACCAGCACTCTTAGTAGGTAAAAGATGAATTTCGCTACGCATACGTCATGACTCTCTTTTTTAATGATGATGTGCGCCTAAAACAACACGATGCTTAGGCCTGCTTTTTTCTTGATGGGGACGTCCATGACATCCCCGAGTGCCAGCTTTTTGCATTTAACTTTCATTTGTCTTTAATACTATCTGAGTGCAGACGCCACCTGATACTCAAGAACTATGACGACACTTTAAGCCACTTAGATCAATTGAACAAACGCTAAACGCAAATCAAACCGCATCTTATTAAATGTAAAACTTTATGTCTGATTTTTTACACATTCTATCTTTATGAAAAAAATCTGACAATAACTATTGAAATTTATT
>CALKVB010000505.1 GCA_937996605.1 uncultured Oxalobacteraceae bacterium
ACTGGAGTTCAGACGTGTGCTCTTCCGATCTATTTTCTTTACCGTGGACACGTGATGCCATCGTCGGCAATGAAATCTGGCAAGAGAAAGCCTATTTGCCCGGCATGTCAGCTATTGCCTTCGGCGTGCTGACAGCTTTGCTCGCACAAGTCTGGAAAACCAGCGAAACATTTGCCCGCTCGATTGCCATCTTGGGCGGCATAGGTCTGGTGGCGATTTATTTCTTCGGTAGCGAAGTATGGAAAGTGATACATGGCTACAGCATGTTGATGCTGTGTTTGTCGGCATGTTTGCTTGTTTTCGCTGCCCAAAGAATCGTGCTGCGACCATGTTGGGGTTGGCAATGGTTGGCGAACATGGGGCGTCTGAGCTACGAAATTTATTTGAGCCATATGTTCATCGTTTTATCGGTATGCACGGCGTATCGCGCTTATTTTGGTGAGAATATGCGTTGGACTTTCGCTGTCTACGTGCCAGTGGTGCTTGCTTGTTTGTTCTTAGGTGGAGCTTTAGAGCGTTGGATAAGTACACCAGCGATGCGATATGTGCGTGCTGTCGGCAAATAGAGAATCGTTTCAATTGTTTTGAATCAGAGGAGAGCGTTGATGCGGTCCAACTCGATGTTGATACTGTTGGCAATTCCGAGCCTGATGTGCAGTGTGCTCTTGATGCGTTTAGCGGGAGCTGCGCAGTCACTGCAAGTGCAACAGATTGTTGCAGCCTTGATAGGCGTCGTTTATGTGCTATGGACGGACAGAACGAATCGTCAACACAAGACTGAAACGAGCTCGTCAACAGCGCAACAGATTCACAATACCGTTGTATTGCTGGCGTTGATGTTGGTCAGCTTAGCAGCATGCTTTGCGTTTTCTGAATCTACAAATCCCAGCCGTTGGTTGAAACTAGGCCCGCTACGTTTGTATCAATCTGCAGCCGTTTTGCCGCTCGCTTTGTTTCTGTTTGTGAGATTGCATTGGCGTATCCCCTTTTCTGCGATGGCGAATTTGGCTTTGATGCTGGCCTTTGCTGTGCTATTGGCGCTGCAACCTGATGTATCCCAATTAGCGGCTTTTTCGTTTGCAGCAGTTTTTATTATTTGGCATCGACCTGGAAGTGTGGTGCAGAAAATCATGTTCACAGCAGCGCTAGTTCTGTTGTGTTCTTGGTGCCAGCAACAAGCGGATACGCTACAACCAGTCGCGTACGTAGAAGGCGTAATCCAACTAGCGATGAGCGCGGGTATCGTAGCAATGCTCGCTGCGGAGTTGAGCATTGCCTTGATACCGCTGGGCTTGTTTTACATCGGCATCAAACGCGGTGCGCCTGAATTAATCCCTATCGCGCTGTATTACATCGTCATCATGATTTGCGCCTACATAGGTTTGACGCCTATGCCTTTGTTGGGTTTTGGGGCTGGGCCGGTATTGGGATATTTTCTGGCGACTGGGCTTGCTATTGGGCGGGAGTGATTGAAGTGTTGGCTAGCGAACTTGTAGGGTGGGGCGCTTGCCTTATTTTTAACTTAACTGGTTTTGGAGTAGCGTATTGACGATGCTGAAGAACGTGTGAGAAGTGAATCTTGAAGATGATATCAGCGAGGGATACCTTCTCTCGAAGCGTGGCTTTTCTTCCGCGGAGAACGATTAGCCGCTACTTGAACGTGGAATAGTTCATTTGATAGGAGCTTGTGGTGCTAAATTTTGGTTTGCATAGAATGATAATCGTACGACGAAGTCTCGTTTCTCTCTTGCTGTTAATCGGTGTCTTAATGACTGGGCAAAATGCTGAAGCGAAACCAGTTTCGAGAGAAACAATCTTTCGAGGAATTGAATTCAATAAGTTGCTGACAACAATTAAAGAAGAGTACAAAAAGCTTGGTTTTGAATTTAGGAGCAGTGCAAAGACCGAATTTTATAAAGGCTTTAATGTGGAAGTTGATTTCGACTATTTGCCTAAAATTACAAAGGATGATCGAGGTGGAACTACTAGTAGACTGGTGATTACTGAATTTATAAGAGGCGGTGAAGTTGTATATAACGTCGCGCTACAGGGTATTGACTTTAGCAAATCAATTGTCGTTTCAGATGAGAGTGATGTTATTCGTCGCAGTAAAGCATTTGATGATCTTGTTCTTGGCCTAGACAATGTCAAAATCAGACTTAAGAAGAATTATGTGGGAGATGGTAAATCGTTCGGTGGAGGTTAGATCGGAAGAGCGTCGTGTAGGGAAAGAGTGTCTTCGCCTGTGTAGATC
>CALKVB010000506.1 GCA_937996605.1 uncultured Oxalobacteraceae bacterium
AACTGAATGTGTCCCTGCGTTGTCTTCATCAATCCCGCTAAGAGTCGCAAGAGTGTGGATTTGCCACTTCCGCTGGAACCCAAGATCACGCTGATTTCGCCAGCCTTCACATCGACATGAATGTTTTCGAGCACGAGATGATCTTCGAAAGCAAAACGAAGCCCTTGCGCTTCGACGGCCACACTCATCGTCGGATCCAATCATAGTTGAAACTCACACTGATTCGTTCGCCTGCGGCTGGATTGGCAGGCACTTCGTGCCTCTGCCAGCTTTCAAAGAGGACGACGTGACCTTCTTTGGGCTGCAATTGATAGAAACGTTGATTGCGCGGATGGGCTTCCGCTTTTCGCGGAGGGGAACCCATGAAGCACTCGTGACGAGGATCTTCAAACTTCAAAGGACTCGCCCCTCGAGGAATCGTGACATAGAAAGTTCCGCTAATGACAGACAGAGGATGGATGTGCATGGTGTGCACCACCTGAGCCGGCATGATGTTGACCCAACAGCTTGTCATCTGCAATTCGCGCGCGGGAATGTCGAGTTCCAGCTTATGACTGTACTTTCGAACATGAGAGTTGATGGCTACTTCCAGCTCGCCAAAATAGGGGGACATCTGGTGTAAGCGATCCCAGCTGGCAAAGGAGGTGTACCCGCCTAGATAATTTCTTTTGGACCAACGTTGCCCTTCTTCGTCAGAATTGTGGATCTTTTTGATATCTCCGCGGAGATCTTTCAAAGTCTGCTTGGTTTTCGCCGCGGAAGTGTAAAGCGAGTCATAGTAAATTTGCGTCGGAAAAAGCTGAAGAATCATTGTGATTTTTTATTAACAATATCCAGACTTTGAGTCAAAGGGTGGGTTCTTTCTAGAAAAAGTCGGTCAAATGTGGAAAAGTGGGTGTCTCGACTTTGGTCATAGAGTGCCGTTTCGCGGATGATGTTATCTGGAAAACTACCGCGCAGGGTGGCACTCAGAGCTTATTTGAAGATGTACTTCTGCTTGGTGACTTTTGATTTTGTTAAAATCAAAAGTGCTGCAAGTAGGAAAAAGAAAAAAGTCTTTGTCTATCATACCATCCATTCTTGAAAATTTAATCACGACAAAAAACAACCAAGGATGGGTGTGATATGCAGACAAAGACTCCTGTTTATGTTCCCGCAGTGTTTCGATCTTTTCAAGGATTTGATGTCGAAGACATTAAAGAATTTCGTACTGAGCAAAGACTTGAAGTTTGGCTCAAGAAGAGCGAAGGCAAGGTTCACTTGTGCTCCCATTGTGGCAACAAGCTTGGCAATCAAGAGGGCCGGTATGTCGTAAGAGCGCAACATCTGAAGGTTTGCAACTGGCAACTTCAGGTTTGTTTTTGGCGCGAAAAACGTTGGTGCGAGAAGTGTAAGAAGACTCGTTCGGAGCTCATTGAATTTTTAAGTCCTAAGAGTCCGCATGTAACAATGGAACTATCTTGGTGGATCCATCGTCTCTCCGAGATTTCCACAGTTCTTCAAGTCTCGGAGCTTGAATGTTTAGACAAGATGCTTTGTTACAAGTTGGATCACTACATTTTAAAGCGACTTTTACAGGGTTACAAAATCCCAAAAGTGACCCACATCGCGGTTGATGAGGTATATGCCAGAAGCCGCAAGCAGAAGAAAAAAAATGAAACTCGAGACGACCTATTTTTAACAGTGATCGTGGATGTTCATACTCACAAAGTGATTTGGGTGGCCGACTCGAGGAGAAAAGAAGCCCTTGACGAATTTTTTAAAATATTAGGACCAGAAGCCTGCAAAGATATTCGGGTCGTTGCGACGGATCAACATGATGGGTACTCAGCCAGTGTTTACGAGCATTGCCCCAATGCAGTCGTAGTTTTGGACCGGTTTCACTTGGTGCAGAACTTCAATGAGGCTCTTAATGAGGACCGAAAAGCGGAGTTAGGAAATGTCGATCCCGAGGGTCACATGGGCGATCTGATGAACGGCAAGTACCGATATATTTTCCTCACAAAATCCAAGAATCGCTCAGAGAAAGACCAAAAGCACATTGCTACGGTAACTCGTCTGAATAAGAAAATGGCGCAGTTAGAAATCATAAAAGAACATTTTCATCGAATGTTCGATGCACCTGATATGGATACGGCAAGGATCATGTTGGCAGAAATCTACCAATGGACGATGGATATCCACGCAAAAAATATCTTCAATTGGATACTAAACATCCTCAAAGATCTCAGGTTCTGGAACTACTTTGAAAATCGGTTCTCATCCGGGGTTGTTGAAGGGATTAACCGGGCGATAAAAACGTTGAAATGGCAGGCCTACGGCTACAAGAACATGGATTACTTCAAGGTCAAAATCCTGCAAAAGGTCGGCTATCTAAACTCTAGACACGCCTCAAAAGGAGTGTTCAACCCAAGCTATTGAATCCACAGGCGACCGACAAATTATAGAAAGAGGCTCAGGTGCGACCAATTCCTATACACTTCGATAACAATCCTGGCCTACTGGTCTCCGATTCCTAGTATGAGGCGTTGGTCTCGTCTATAGCGAAGATCATCGTGGAATGTTCTTTGTAACTCCCATTCATGAATAGATTTGATACATCCATCCGCTCGTTTGATCGGCTGGACAAAATTTAAAAGTCAGGATGAAGGAGTCAGATATGAACCCAAAAATGAAACGAGCGTCGCAGCTAGTCGTTGCCGCTTCCGTCGTTTTCGGCACAGGTTATGTTTTCGCAAGTGAGTTGAGCGATAAAGCGGAAATTATACAGGATGCGATTAAATTTGCGCTCGGTGAAATTCAAGAAATGAGAGAAGAGCAAAAAAACAATAATCAAGACATCGGTCTTCGTGACGACCTTGGTGAGTTTGTTATTGATGGAGAAACGAAGGCGATTCAAACTGCAACTGAAGATGTGGTGAAGACCGTTATCAATCGTGCAGCCAACGGTTCTACACCAGGAGTTGTAAAAGGCGATCACGGTAAAGAGCTCGCTTGTTTACAAGGAACCATGACTTTTAACGAGAGGGGAATTTCAAAGCACTTGATTCAAGGAGTGGTAAAGCCCGGATACACGTACACGATCGAAGCGCGACTGTCCAATGCTGAAGATCACTCCCGCATGGATCGAACTAGCACCAGCCAAGGGGTCGCTTTGAAGCTTAAGGATATTAGCAAGGCAATTGGTGATTTAAAGCGCCTCCCCGATTTTCCTAAGGGAGTGTCCGACGATCAGGATTTTTTAATGACCAGCGCGCCGATTTTCTTTTTGGACAATATAGTACAATATGCGGCTGCTTTCGGATTTCGTGCTAACGTAGAAAATCCAAAGCTGCCACAGAAGGTGAAAT
>CALKVB010000507.1 GCA_937996605.1 uncultured Oxalobacteraceae bacterium
GGCCGATTGATCAATTGATTGGTGTTTGGAAGCAGTGGAGCTCTGTTAAGAGTTCATATTTGCGCTTGGTTGAACTGCTCTCGAATAATCCAGAGCGCAAAGAAGGCATGGAGTTACCTAAACCATTAGGGCACGTATCGGTAGAAAATGTAGTTGCCGCACCTCCTGGCGCGCCAGTTGCGGTTTTAAAGGGCGTTAGTTTTGGATTAGTTCCTGGCGATGTTCTTGGAATTATTGGTCCTTCAGGTTCAGGTAAATCAACTCTTGCTCGCTTGTTAGTTGGCATCTGGCCTGCAGCGAACGGTAAAGTCAGACTTGACGGCGCAGATATCTATCAATGGAACAAGGATCAGTTGGGGCCTTATATTGGATATTTGCCGCAAGATGTAGAGCTTTTCGGAGGAACGGTCGCGGAGAACATCGCACGATTTGGCGAAATTGATTCTGAAAAAGTAATCTTAGCGGCGAAGCGTGCCGGTGTGCACGACATGATTTTGCATTTCCCCAAGGGTTACGACACCGTTCTCGGTGATGGTGGAGCTGGATTATCAGGCGGTCAAAAGCAAAGGATCGGTTTGGCACGCGCCATGTATGATGATCCATCTTTCTTAGTGTTGGATGAACCGAATTCAAATCTTGATGACGTTGGTGAGCAAGCATTACTTGCAGCGATTCAAGATTTACGTCAGAGAGGCAAGACTATTGTCATCATCACCCATCGTCAGGCTGCCCTGGCAGTCACATCAAAGCTTTTATTAATTCGTGATGGGACAGTGAATGCGTTTGGTCCTCGTGATCAAGTGTTGCAGGCTCTCGCGCAGGCGCAACAACAAGCGCAACAGCAAGCCCAACAACAATTGCTCGCGAAAACAGGGCAAACCGAATCCTCTCAGTCGCAGCCTGCCCAAGCTAATTCGGGGGGCACGGTTAGCGGAGATCAAGTAAAACAAACAAATCAACAAGGCACGGAAACTGCGCCGAATGATGGCAAGCAACAAAATGGTGACTCAAAATGAATAATTTAGTGAAATTGAGACAAGATGTGTCAGATGTTGTGCCACACGAGAGTAAAGAGCAAAGATTGCAGATCGATGCAAAACCGTATGCTCGTATGGGGTGGATGGTAGTGATTTTCGGTGTGCTAGGGTTTCTTATCTGGGCAAGTTTTGCTCCACTAGATCAAGGTGTTCCGCTCGCTGGTAATGTTGCAGTGGCGTCCAATCGTAAGGCGGTGCAGCATCAAACAGGCGGTACTGTTGATGAAATTCTTGCGCGAGATGGTGATCATGTAAAGGCAGGCCAGGTTTTGGTACGCATGAACAGTGTGCAAGCAAAATCAGCATTAGAGACTGCGCGTGCCCAGTTCTTTTCGGCTAAAGCAACTGAAGCAAGGTTGTTGGCTGAGAGAGCTAATGCATCGACAATCGTTTTTCCTGAGATTTTGAAATCACAGAAAGGTGATCCTCGAGTTGAAACTTATCTATTAACACAGACACAAATTTTTTCTGCAAGAAAGCTCGCATTGCAGAGTGATCTCGGAGTTACTGATGAGACGATTGGTGGCCTCAAGTTGCAACTGTCTGGCATGGAGGAATCCATGACGAGTAAGAAGCAACAACTCACTTTGCTTAAAGAACAGTTGGAAAGCATGCGTGATTTAGCGAAAGACGGTTTCGTTGCAAGAAATCGACTGATCGACGTTGAGAGAACTTACTCTCAGTTGACTTCATCGATTGCTGAAGACCTCGGCAACATTGGGCGCATGAAGCGTCAATTATCTGAGTTGGAGTTACGAAAAAACTTACGTCAGCAGGAATATCAGAAAGAAGTTAGAACGATCTTATCTGATGTCCAAAAAGAGTGTGAAGCATTGCAAAGTAGAATCATTGCCTTAGAGTATGACTATAAGAACGTCGAAGTAAAGGCCCCTACCGATGGCACAGTTGTTAGTTCGAGTGTATTTACTCTTGGAGCAGTTGTGCCTGGTGGATTTAAGCTGATGGAGATAGTCCCAGATGCAGATGCATTAATCGTTGAGGGACAACTACCTGTCAATCTGATCGATAAGGTTCATAAGGATTTGCCAGTTGAGCTGATTTTTTCCGCATTTAATTCCGCCAAGACACCGCACATTCCAGGGCGAGTCATTCAAGTTTCTGCTGATAGGACGGTTGATGAGCGTACTGGCGTCGCTTTTTATCGCGTGCGAGCTGAGGTTACGCCCGAAGGTGTCAAGAAGCTTGGTGAGCTTCAGATTCGAGCCGGTATGCCAGTAGAAATGGTTGTGAAAACAGGTGAACGCACAATGATGAACTACCTTTTGAAACCAATTTTGAATCGCTCGGCAACGGCACTCAAAGAGGAATGAGGTTCAACATGAAAAAATGCAATGCGGCGATTTTAATTGGTTTGGCGATCAATTGTCTTGGCACTGATTCGGCTTTTGCGATTAGCCCGATTGATGCGTACAAGGCTGCCCTACAGAACGATCCAAATTTTCGTGTGGCGAAGGCAGAGCGCGATTCGGGAAAGCAATTTGAGGTAATTGGGCGTTCAACTTTGCTACCTCAAGCTCAGTATTCTTTCTCGAAAACAAAGAATCTTGGTGAAATGGTCTCGCCAGATTTTTCTGGAAAACTTAAGCTTTCAGATTTAGAGTATCCTAGCAGTAATAAGAATATCACTGTAAGGCAGCCACTTTTTAATTTGGACTCATATGCCCGTTTTGAGCAAGGAAGAGCGCAAACGAAATATAGTGATGCTCAATTTGATGCGCGATCTTTAGATCTGATGGTACGTTTAATGGCAGCATATGTTGAAGTTAAATTCGCTGAAGATCAAGTTCGATTGTATGCTGCTCAGCGTGATGCGTATGCTGAGCAGATGCGATTAAACAGTCGTACCTTTGAAAAAGGAGAAGGTACCAAAACGGATATGCTGGAAACTCAATCAAAGCTTGATGTTGCTGACGCTATGCTTTTAGAGGCGCAAGACAATCTTCTGAACGCGAGAAATACGTTATCAAGTATTGTTGGCTCTGATGTTGGGCAGCTCGATTCAATGAAGCAAAATATATCCTTCAAGGGTTTGGTTGACGGCGATTTCGCAAGCTGGCAAAAATTAATGGAGCAGAATAATCCAGAGTTGAAGGCCGCTCAGTTGGCGGTAGAAATTGCTGAGAAAGAAATTGCTAAGGCAAGGGCTGGCCACGCACCACGTATTGATTTAAACGCTTCATACAATCATGGAAGATCGGAAACCGTTAATACTCAAAAACAAGACATAAATATGAGGTCAGTGGCGGTCCAATTAGTGATTCCAATTTATAGTGGTGGTTATGTTTCAGCAGTTTCGCGTCAATCTGTAGCGCAGAAAGAAAAGGCAATCGCGGAGTTGGATAATGTTCGAAATAAATTGACAGTTGAGCTTCGGAAAAACTTCAACGCGATACATACCGGTGAAGTGAAGTTGATGGCGATGCAAAACTCGGTGAAGTCCGCTGAGGCTCTAGTGGAAGCCACAAGCCAAAGCATAAAGGCGGGTGTGCGAATAAACTTAGATTATTTAAATGCTCAGCAACAGTTAGTTGTCGCCAAGAAAGATTTGGCACAGACTGAATATAATCTTCTACTTTCTTATTTGAAGCTAAAAGTAGGAGCAGGAGTTGCAAGTTTTGAAGATATGCAAACCGTATCATGTTTTTTTGTAAATAATTAGCAGATACTAGCTTTTAACTAAGGTTGATGAGTTGTCTCATGCAGCGCTGATGCGATAAACATTAACTTTAGCTATTAAGAAAAAGACTGTGGTCATGGCTTACGTCGATAAGCCATGACCATTTTTTTAGTTCGATATTTAGTTCGATAATTTCTTCTTCAGTAACTCATTCACCTGCGCAGGATTCCCTTTTCCTTTAGTTGCTTTCATTGCTTGTCCAACCAAGGCGTTGAATGCTTTTTCATTGCCGGCGCGATAGGCATCTACTGATTGCTGGTTGGCGGCCATTACTTC
The DNA here is from genome assembly GCA_937996605.1 of uncultured Oxalobacteraceae bacterium. Classification (GTDB taxonomy): domain Bacteria; phylum Pseudomonadota; class Gammaproteobacteria; order Burkholderiales; family Burkholderiaceae_D; genus Undibacterium. The sequence goes on from CALKVB010000507.1 coordinate 4,012, forward strand.
ATCGATAATTTTTTCGAGTGCACCGACGTCTGAGATTTGTTTTAAGCCTTTAGCTTCGATCACGGTGTCTGCTAAATTATCTTCTGCGCCTGGCGCTTGCCACATCGCTGCGAATACTTCTTTAGCGATCTTGTTGGAGATGGTGCCGTCGGTGATGCGCTGAAGGAGTATTGCAAGTTGTGCTGCTGTGACTGGTATTTGCGCGATCTCGATGCTCTCGCGGTTGAGTGCGGAAGAAATATCGCCCATTAACCAATTGGCGATTTGTTTTGCTTGCGCCGCTTGTATTGCGTTGTCGCCTGCTGGGCTAGCCGCGAGTGCCGCTTCAAAATACGCTGCCATTGCTTTCGATTGTGTCACGATCATCGCGTCATAATCTGATAAACCATACTGCTCGGTAAAACGCGCGCGCATAGCGGTAGGTAATTCTGGCATGGTACTGCGCACTTGCTCTACCCATTCGCGACTGATGCGTAGTGGTGGCAAATCTGGATCTGGGAAGTAGCGATAATCTTGCGAATCTTCCTTGCTACGCATTGAGCGTGTTTCCTTACGATCTGGATCGTACAGGCGTGTTTCTTGCACCACCGTACCACACTCTTCAATCAACTCAATCTGACGGCGTACTTCAATATTAATCGCCTCTTCCAAGAAGCGGAAGGAGTTGAGATTTTTGATTTCGCAGCGCGTACCAAATTCTTTTTGTCCAACCGGGCGTACCGAGACGTTAGCATCGCAACGGAAAGAGCCTTCTTGCATATTGCCATCACAAATATCGAGCCAAACCACGAGCGAGTGCAAAGCTTTGGCATATGCCACCGCCTCAGCAGCACTACGCATTACAGGTTCAGTGACGATTTCAAGTAGCGGTGTACCTGCGCGATTGAGATCAATGCCGGTCATACCTTGATAATCTTCATGCAGCGACTTACCCGCATCCTCTTCCAAATGTGCACGCGTTAGTTCGATTACTTTTACTTCAGATTTGCCATCCTTTTCGACGACGCAGGTAACACTGCCGCCTTGCACTACAGGGATTTCAAACTGGCTGATTTGATAGCCTTTAGGGAGATCAGGGTAGAAGTAATTTTTGCGTGCGAAAATCGATTCGGGTGCAATGCGTGCGCCAACGGCTAATCCAAATTGAATCGCTTTTTCAACGGCACCCTTGTTCATGACCGGTAAAACACCGGGCAAGGCCAAGTCGACTGGACTGGCTTGTGTATTCGGCTCGGCGCCAAATTGAATCGATGAGCCACTAAAAATTTTTGAGTTTGTTTTGAGTTGGGCGTGAGTCTCAAAACCAATTACGACTTCCCATTGCATATTGCATTCCTTTTTGAATCATCGTGATTCTGCTGAATTGTTCTCTTTACTTTTCTGCGTCGCCGATTCACCGGCCCTACGAATTCTTTTGATCTTCTTTTGCTCCCAGTTAAAGAGCGATTTCAGATCAAGCGCTTTATCAAG
>CALKVB010000508.1 GCA_937996605.1 uncultured Oxalobacteraceae bacterium
TCCAGGACTCGTCTTTATTTTTCGACGATTTCATCACCGCCAAATTAGAGCCCGAGAAAAAAGTTTGATTCCCCTTGATACCTGCTGGGTACGACGCCACGCCAAAATTTTTTGCTGTCACTGATTCGCGTTGACCACCTTTCGCCTTTTCAGTATTCAGCATTTTCAAGACCCAAGGACCGCTAAAAATAACCGCATATTCACCTCGAAAAAAACCAGCTTCAATCTGTGCGGAGTCTTTTTCTAGCGCAGACGACGGCACTAAACCATCATCTGCAAAACTCTTAAAATAACGTATCGCTTGCATCGCTTCGGGTGAATTGATGCTAGCTTTAGTTTGATCTGCATTCAAAAAATCACCGCCAGCATTCCAAATCCAAGGCGCTAAATTATGCAGAATGTCCCAATCATTTTTGCCGGGATAACCTAATGGCGCTACGCTCTTTCCATCAAATTTAACGCCATTTAATTTTTGCATCGCTTGTTTAAAGCTGCCCCAGTTAGCAAACGCATCGCTGGCACGAATGCCCGCTTGCCGAAATAAATCCGTACGATAAAACGCAACTCGCGCACCAGCATACCAAGGAATAGCATAAACCTGATGATCATTTCGACGATGCGTGCTGCCCCATATTGCAGGGAAAAATTGCTTAGCGCCGCCGACTTGCGTTTGGATATGGCCTGGTACTACTTCTAAGGCACCCTTTGCCGCAATCGTCGTTACCCAGGTACTTCCCAACTCCAGCACATCAGGGCCCTGGCCTGTTTCTGCGGCCGCATTAATGCGTGCCCACGCTGATTCCCAATTTAATACTGTAACGTTGACACGTAAGCTAGGATTCGCTTGCAAATAGGGGCGCAAGATTTCCTTCATATCCTGTTGCGGCTGCGCCGTCGTTGACATCACCCATACGTTAAGTTCGTTTGCCCGTACGTGAGTATGGATTAAGAAAATAGCGAGTCCTAACAAAAACCGTTTCAACAAACCTACATTTCCGATGGTCGAATCCATACTAATATTCATATAAAAACTAGTTTTTTCCGCATGTTAAAAAATAGTGACTAATAACTAGGATTGAACACTGCAAAAACATTTTCGATAATAGGTAAATTCCCTTAGCGCGGAAAGTGGTTGTCAGCATAGGCAAACAACCGCTGTTCCTTTAAAGTGAAGCTCAATGTCCACCACTTCAATTGAGAAAGCCTACTCAATGATATCAGCCACAGCTAACAATGTATCGACCCAAAGCAGTCGCATTTTATCGATCGATGCGTTCCGCGGTATTACTTTCTTTCTGATGATTATCGTCAATGAATTGCATGGTATCAGTGGGATCTCTCCTTGGTTAAAACATATGCCTGCAGATGTCGATGCCATGAGTTTTCCCGATGTAGTATTTCCTGCGTTCTTATTTATCGTTGGAATGTCTATCCCTTTCGGCCGGAAAACGAGAGAGCACCAAGGCGAAAGTACACTGCAGATCCTGCGGCATATCTTTGGTAGAGCGTTCGCTTTAATCACGATGGGTTTTTTCATGGTGAATGCCGAATCAGGTTTCGATGAGAGTAAGATGGTAATTTCTATCGCACTTTGGTCGCTGTTGACTTATGTCGCCTTCATATTGCTTTGGGGTGTTTATCGTTTCGACAATCCGCTATGGAATCGATTTGGAAAATTACTCGGTTTAATGTTGCTACTTAGCTTGGCAATGATTTATCGCGGTGATCCCAATACCCCTTGGATGAGCATCCAATGGTGGGGGATTCTCGGATTAATCGGTTGGGCTTATTTGCTCTGTAGCCTACTTTTCTTTTGTACACAAAGAACCTCAGTCTTGCTGGCAGCCCTACTAGTTTGCACAGGATATTATGCATTAAGCCACTCTGCACTAAACGTTCAGCATAGATGGTTCGCTATTGTTTTAAGTCAGGACGCCCACGCAGCACATGCCACAATCGTGTTATCAGGCCTAGTCTGTAGTCTCATCTTCTTCGGTAAGGAAAAGTCTACGCCAATACCAACACGTTTTTTTCAAGCCACGCTGTTCGCTTTGATATTATTTGCCGCAGCAACTGCCCTGCGCCCTTATTACGCCATTTCAAAAATCTACGCTACACCAAGTTGGTGTTTTTATTCCGCATCCGCTTGCGCGAGCTTCTTTGCTATCTTGTATTACTTGATCGACATCAAAGGCATACAACGCTGGACTGTACTGTTCAAACCTGCCGCTATCAACCCTTTGGTTTGCTACTTAATCCCCTTCATCATTGAAGCGATATATGGGATTATCGGGTGGCTTTCACCACTCCATCAATTAACAGGTGTCTTAGGAATAATCGCTTGTACAGCATATGCCGCTCTGATTTTGATTTTGGTCGCTGTACTCAACCGCTTTAATTTTAAAATGCGCTTTTAGCATTCCACATATTACTTTTACAAAAACTTCAGCAGATTGATCAATTAAGTCTTCGGCGTATCAACCGACAAAAAGTAAAACAGCGCAATAAGCCTAGTCAAACAATTAAATTGCACTGCCTACAAATTAGGCAACGTAAAGAATAATGATATAATGCAACATTCGTTTCGCAAATTCATGTGAAATCCTGTTTGTATTTGTCGTATCAATACCTAGCGCCTGAGTTTACAATGACCGTGGTACTTTGACGGCAGTTAGCTCGTGATCATGCTCAAGTTAATCAATTTCTTTTTTTCTTTTCTGTCCAAGGGCAGCCCTTCATCCCCCGATGAAGGTGCGCGTCTTTTTATCCAAACCGCTTTCGACGACATGCTAGAGCATAATCGTCAGCACGCTGCAGACTGGCAGTATGGGAAAGAAACTGGTTGGACTGCCGATCTCGAAGCGGGCGTCATCGTGTTCAAATTTGCAGGTGAGAGAACCGCGACTTGCCACTTTCAGAGCGTAGGTATTTATGATGAAACAAGCAGCAGTTTCACTTGGGCTTGGGCCCAAAAGAAACTCAGTAAAAATCAACAAGTGCATGCAAAACAAGCACGAAACTGGGGACGTTTCCATCGCCATCCCTTATTTCTCTCGGGAACTGTCAAATGCAGCATGGCAGATGCTTGGAATTTAGCCGCAGTTACGCGTACGGTCGCTGAAGCAAAAAGCATTTATCGTGGACGAGTTGGAAACAAATACTTGTTCATGACTACCGATGACTTACAAATTGATGCGAGCTCTGCGACAACAGATTGGACCAAGGGGCGTCGTAAGCCAAATTGGTAAAGCGAAGGTGTATGACCAGCATTCAGATCAGGAATTCAAACTTTCCTTGGCCCATTTTGCGCTCAATCCTTCAACCGTCTAATCGACACTTTCAAGCTACAAACCTACAACCATACAAGGTAAGAGTTAGCTAGCGTTTTAGTTGATCAATCCTTATTGGAGCTGATGCAAGACGCTGACAACTGTATCTTTTGAATAGCTTTGGTGGTCTTGTAACTTAGCAGTGACTGATGCACTTCGAGCAGCGCCTAATTCCATAGTCGGTCCTACTTTCACGGTGTAAATCGGCGCCTTTACCTGCAAATCTGAGGGCAATGGTAGTGCACCGTATACCGTACGAAATAACAAGATTGCGTCCAGAAGTGCCAGATCAGCTCCAGGGTGTAAGGTGCCATCGTGCGAGAACCACGCAAGCTCTGGCAACTTCGCTCTGAGTCTCGCAAACGTCTCAGAAATTTCCACGTACTCAGCTCCATATAGGCGCGCTACCGCCGACTCATTCGCCACCAGATTGCGAGAGGCTGCTGGCAGAGTCTGGTAAGTCCCCAACACATAGACTTTCACCTGCTTAGCCTGCGCTCGCTTTATTAATTGGGCCAGTGAGGTTTTCGCTTCATCACAGGTTTCGTCGCCTACACCGCACATCAGATCCGCACCACGTTCTTGCAAGACGAGCATGGAATATGATCCGCTCTGCATCGCCTGCACAACAGAACCATCTTGCCACCGCTCGCTCAAGGTCGCCCCTGGCTGCGCTAACATATCGACTTCGACATCACGTCCATTAACACGACTGAGTTCCTTATATACCGCAGGAACATTGCCGACATATGTCAGACTATTACCAACAAACAAAACACGTGTCTGCTTGATATCTTGGGCATTGGCTGCAAATCCCAGCGCTTGAACAAACAGCACACTGATTAAAAACATAAGCGTCGATAAACCTCTAATACGACTCTTGATTAGACTAGCTAACATAAAGTTCTTTCAATCGAGTATTCCTAATTTCTACTTTAAAATTGTCTCAAGTGTGAATTCTCAATATCACAAACAAGTAAGAAATATTAACGTAATAAACTTTCCCACACCTTCTGCAATCGCTTCACCGATACCGGCATCGGGGTACGCAATTCTTGTGCGAACAATGAAACTCGTAACTCCTCTAATAACCAACGAAACTCAATCAATTTAGGATCAGCATCTGCACCTGTTCGACGTGGCATACGCAACCATGGTGCGGCAACGCTATTCCATTCCGCCATCAATTTGGCGTCACGTGTAGGATCGGCTCTGAGTTTATCCATCCGAACCGTGATCGCTTTTAAATAACGTGGATAATGCGCCAACTGGGTAAAATCGACCTCTGCTATAAAGCGTTTGGTGACGAGCTGTTGTAATTGCTGTTGCATGTCGGCTGCCGCTTGAGTATGCGCCTTTAGTCCCTGCAACTTTTTCGGCAGGCTGTAATACTCGGCTAAAATCAATCCAGCGAGACGCGCAATTTCATTAGCTAACAAGTTTAGTCTCGCCTTACCTTCTTCGCGCCGCGTATTAAATTCGCCCGAATTTTTTGGCAATGGCGTTTGCATAAAAGCGCGATCTAAGGCGGTGGTAATGATTTGTTCGCGCAATTCTTCTTGCGACCCCAAAGACATAAACTGCATGCCCATTTGCTGCAAGCCAGGAATATTTTTTTCCAAGAATTTCAATTGCTCTCGCATCTGTAATGCAAACAAACGACGTAAGCCGATATGATGAATGCGCGCCGCCTCATCTGGGTCATCGAACACCTCGATTACGCAGTGCGATTGTTTATCGACTAAAGCAGGATAGCCAATTAAGGTTTGTTTTCCTTGCTGAACCTCAAGTAGTTCTGGCAGTTCATTGAAAGTCCACGTCGTTATATTCTCTTGTTGCAAAACAGCTGGAGAGGTCGCTGCCACACTGTTCTTGGAAGATGTAGGCATTTGCGTATGCTCGGTTTTTATCGCAGTACCTGTTGAAGCATTGTTCGCAGGCGCGCTTCCACCATCCAACAGGGCTAATTTATCAGCACTTGCGATCTTCTGGAAACTTTGGCGAGCCTGAGCACCAAACTCCGCACGCAAACTGGCCAGATTACGCCCCATCTCCAATTGACGTCCATGCTCATCAACGACTTTAAAATTCATCGTCAAATGCGGTGGTAACATTTCAAATTTAAAATCCGTAGTCAAACACTGCAGACCTTTTT
>CALKVB010000509.1 GCA_937996605.1 uncultured Oxalobacteraceae bacterium
TGCTACGTGGCCTAACCGCGGCATTGAGGAGTAACTGAAATGTCCCGAGTAGGAAAAATGCCTGTGACCATCCCCGCTGGTGTGGATGTGTCGATTAAAGATGACCAGATCTCTGTCAAGGGCTCTGGGGGTTCATTGTCGTTGGCTCAGAATTTGCTGGTCACGGTGTCCAGCAACGACGGCAAGCTGAGTTTTGCACCAGCCAATGAATCGCGTGAAGCCAATGCCATGAGTGGCACGATTCGCCAGTTGGTAAACAACATGGTGATTGGCGTCAGCAAAGGCTTTGAGAAAAAGCTCAGCCTGGTGGGCGTGGGCTACAAGGCTTCCGCTTCCGGTTCCAAGCTCAATTTGGCAGTAGGCTATTCGCACCCTGTCAATTTTGAGATGCCTGCTGGTATCACCGTTGCAACCCCTACGCCTACAGAAGTAGTCGTCAAGGGTGCAGACCGCCAGCGCGTGGGCCAAATTGCTGCAGAGATCCGTGCGGTTCGTCCGCCCGAGCCTTACAAGGGCAAGGGAATCCGTTATGCGGACGAAAAGATCACGATCAAAGAGACCAAGAAGAAATAAGGAGCTGCAACATGTTGACCAAGAAAGAGCAGCGTCTTCGTCGGGCCCGTCAGACACGCATTCGCATTGCACAGCAAGGCGTAGCGCGACTGACTGTCAACCGTACGAATCTCCATATCTATGCAACCGTGATTTCCGGCGATGGCAGCAAAGTGCTTGCCAGCGCCTCGACCGCCGAAGCCGACGTGCGTGCAGCACTGGGCGGCGTCGGCAAGGGCGGCAACGCCGCTGCTGCGCAGATCATTGGCAAGCGAATTGCCGAAAAAGCCAAGCAGGCAGGCGTGGAGAAGGTTGCATTTGATCGCGCAGGTTTTGCCTATCATGGCCGCGTCAAGGCTCTTGCCGACGCCGCACGTGAAGCGGGTCTGCAGTTCTAAGCGGAACGGAATAAAAAATGGCTAAATTTCAACCCCGAGTGCAAGACGAAGGTCGTGACGACGGCATGCGCGAGAAGATGATTGCGGTCAACCGCGTCACCAAAGTCGTGAAGGGCGGTCGCATTCTTGGTTTTGCTGCCCTGACCGTTGTTGGTGATGGCGATGGCCGTGTGGGCATGGGCAAGGGCAAATCCAAGGAAGTGCCTGCTGCTGTTCAAAAGGCAATGGAAGAGGCTCGTCGCAATATGGTGAAGGTGTCTCTCAAGAACGGCACCATTCACCACCAGGTGACGGGGCACCATGGTGCGGCCCACGTCATGATGGCACCCGCCCCCAAGGGCACTGGCATCATTGCCGGCGGCCCGATGCGCGCCGTTTTCGAAGTGATGGGAATGACCGACATTGTGGCCAAAAGCCACGGCTCATCCAATCCCTACAACATGGTTCGCGCCACATTTGACGCGCTCACCAATTCCACCACACCGGCGGAAGTGGCATCGAAGCGCGGTAAGTCGGTCGAAGACCTCTTCGCCTGACAGGAGTCTGGACAATGTCTACACAACAAACCGTGAAGATTCAGCTGGTGCGCAGCCCCATCGGAACCAAGGTATCCCATCGCGCCACTGTGCGCGGCCTGGGTCTGCGCAAGCTGAACAGTGTCAGCGAGTTGCAGGATACACCTGCGGTGCGCGGCATGATCAACAAGATCAGTTATCTGGTCAAAATCCTCTGAGAGGTCAATGATGGAACTCAATAACATCAAGCCTGCGGATGGTGCAAAACACGCCAAACGTCGCGTGGGTCGGGGCATTGGCTCTGGACTTGGCAAGACGGCTGGTCGTGGCCATAAAGGGCAGAAGTCACGTTCGGGTGGATATCACAAGGTTGGCTTCGAAGGCGGTCAAATGCCGCTGCAGCGCCGTCTCCCCAAGCGTGGTTTCAAGTCGCAAACGTTGAAATTCAATGCCGAAGTCACGTTGACTGCTCTGACCCGGTTGGGTTTGGCAGAGGTTGACATGCTTGCTCTGAAGCAGGCGGGTCTGGTCGCGCAGAATGCCAAGGTTGTGAAGGTGATCAACACTGGAGCAATCGGTTCGGCAGTCAAGCTGAATGGTATCGGTGCGACAGCGGCAGCCAAGGTTGCGATCGAGGCCGCCGGCGGCTCGGTGGCCTGAAGCTTCGATAAGGAAGGCACTTGTGGCAACTAGCGCAGCATCAATAGCAAAAACCGGCAAGTACGGCGATTTGCGTCGTCGACTGGTTTTTCTGCTGCTGGCGCTGGTCGTATACCGCATTGGGGCGCATATTCCCGTGCCTGGTATCGATCCGGCCCAACTCAAGCAATTGTTCAGTGGTCAGCAAGGCATATTGAATTTGTTCAATATGTTTTCTGGTGGGGCGCTTTCGCGTTTTACCGTATTTGCATTGGGGATCATGCCGTATATCTCGGCATCGATCATCATGCAACTCATGACCTATGCAGTTCCTACGTTTGAGCAGCTGAAAAAAGAGGGTGAAGCTGGACGTCGAAAGATTACCCAATATACCCGCTATGGCACTCTGGGGCTTGCTATCTTTCAGTCGCTAGGTATCGCTGTAGCGCTGGAAAGTTCGGCTGGTCTGGTGCTTGTTCCTGGTTTTGGATTCCGCATGACTGCGGTGGTCAGTCTTACGGCGGGAACCATGTTCCTGATGTGGCTGGGCGAGCAAATCACGGAGCGTGGTTTGGGGAATGGCATATCGATTCTGATTTTTGCAGGTATCGCAGCCGGTTTGCCTAGTTCCATCGGTGGCCTGCTGGAGTTAGTGCGTACGGGCGCAATGAGTATTGTTGCAGCCATTTTCATCGTACTGGTAGTGGGTTTGGTGACGTATTTTGTTGTCTACGTAGAACGTGGACAACGGAAGATACTTGTGAATTATGCGCGGCGACAGGTAGGCAACAAAGTCTATGGTGGACAGTCTTCGCATCTTCCTCTGAAGTTGAATATGGCGGGCGTGATCCCTCCGATCTTCGCGTCATCTATTATTTTGCTGCCCGCGACGGTTGTGAATTGGTTTAGCGCCGGTGAGTCCATGCGCTGGTTAAAGGATATTTCGGGTGCACTTACACCAGGCCAGCCTGTGTACGTCATGTTCTATGCAACCGCTATCATTTTCTTCTGCTTTTTCTACACGGCACTTGTCTTCAATAGTCGTGAAACAGCAGATAACCTGAAGAAAAGTGGCGCATTTATCCCTGGTATCCGGCCTGGCGAACAGACTGCACGCTATATCGACAAGATTTTGCTGCGTCTGACATTGATCGGCGCGATCTACATCACCTTTGTGTGTTTGCTACCTGAGTTCTTGATCTTGAAATACAACGTGCCCTTCTACTTCGGTGGTACATCGTTGCTGATTATTGTGGTGGTCACCATGGACTTTATGGCCCAAGTGCAAAACTACATGATGAGCCAGCAGTACGAATCGCTGTTGAAGAAGGCAAGTTTCAAAACAACGCTCTAACGGGCCAAGTAAAAAGTCGTGTTTCATGCCAATGAGGGTATGAAATGAAATGAGTTTTAGGAGAGTGAAATGAGAGTTTCGGCTTCGGTCAAAAAAATTTGCCGCAACTGCAAAATCATCCGCCGCAAGGGCGTGGTTCGTGTGATCTGTACAGATCCACGCCACAAACAGCGTCAAGGTTGATTGAACTGGTTTAAAGAGGACGCACATGGCACGTATCGCTGGCATTAACATTCCGCCGCACAAACACGCTGAAATCGGTTTGACATCGATTTTCGGTATTGGTCGCACACGCGCTCGCAAAATTTGCGAAGCATGTGGCATTGATTACGCAAAGAAGATCAAAGATCTGACTGACTCGGACCTCGAAAAGATCCGTGACGAGATCGCAGCCTTCACGATTGAAGGTGACTTGCGTCGCGAAACAACAATGAACATCAAGCGTTTGATGGACATTGGTTGCTACCGCGGCTTCCGTCACCGTCGTGGCCTGCCAATGCGTGGTCAACGTACGCGTACCAACGCTCGTACACGCAAGGGTCCGCGTAAAGCAGCCCAGTCGTTGAAGAAATAATAGGACTGAACAATGGCTAAATCTCCAAGCGGCGCAGCTTCACGCGTACGTAAAAAGGTTCGTAAGAACATTGCTGACGGCATCGCGCACGTGCACGCGTCGTTCAACAACACCATCATCACCATCACTGACCGCCAAGGCAATGCTTTGTCATGGGCTTCGTCAGGTGGTCAAGGTTTCAAGGGCTCACGCAAGTCCACACCTTTCGCAGCTCAAGTGGCTTCGGAAGTTGCGGGTCGTGCTGCCGTTGATCAAGGCATCAAGAATCTTGATGTTGAGATCAAAGGCCCAGGTCCTGGCCGTGAATCTTCAGTGCGCGCTTTGGCCGCATTGGGCATTCGCATCAACTCGATTGCTGACGTGACACCAGTGCCGCACAACGGCTGCCGTCCACAAAAGCGTCGTCGTATCTAAGCGTTCTTCGCTTTTTACTGTTAACCACAAGCCCACCGCCGCTGGCTAACCCCCAGCGGCTCCTCGCTTCTAGCGAGCAGCTGATTAGATAAGGAAATTCAAGTGGCACGTTACCTAGGCCCCAAGGCCAAACTCTCACGCCGTGAAGGCACCGACCTGTTCTTGAAGAGCGCACGCCGCTCTATCAGCGACAAGTGCAAATTCGACAGCAAGCCAGGCCAACATGGCCGCACTTCGGGTCAGCGCACGTCTGACTTCGGCTTGCAATTGCGCGAAAAACAAAAAGTCAAACGCATGTACGGCGTGTTGGAGCGCCAGTTCCGCCGCTACTTTGCAGCTGCAGATCGCCAAAAAGGCAACACTGGTGCAAACCTGTTGACCATTTTGGAAACACGTTTGGACAACGTCGTGTACCGCATGGGCTTTGGCTCTACACGTGCTGAAGCACGTCAGTTGGTGTCACACAAGGCCATCACCGTGAACGGTCAGCAAGTCAACATTGCTTCTTACTTGGTGAAAGCTGGTGACGTGGTAGCTGTGCGCGAAAAGTCTAAAAAGCAAGGTCGCGTGTTGGAAGCCCTCGAGTTGGCCAAGCAAGTAGGCATGCCAGCTTGGGTTGAAGTCAACCTCGAAAAAGCAGAAGGCGTCTTCAAGAAGGCCCCAGACCGTGACGAATTCGCTGCGGACATCAACGAATCGCTGATCGTCGAACTTTACTCGCGTTAATCCTGGTTGAAGTTTTCAACCTAACGCACCCCACGCTGCCCGCTCGCGCAGCGTGGTCCAGACACCCAGCCTTACCGGTGTAACGAACCGGGGGTATTGAGAGGAACTCTGAATGCAAACGAACTTGCTGAAACCAAAAAATATTCACGTCGAGCAATTGGGTCATAACCGCGCCAAGGTCACCTTGGAGCCGTTTGAACGTGGCTATGGCCACACGTTGGGCAACGCCCTGCGTCGCGTTTTGTTGTCTTCCATGGTTGGCTATGCCGTGACTGAAGTCACCATCGCTGGCGTGGTGCACGAATAC
>CALKVB010000510.1 GCA_937996605.1 uncultured Oxalobacteraceae bacterium
ACGTCAGCCATCTTGTCCGAGTCGTACTCGTTCATCTGGCAGCCAAAGGTCTTGATGAATACTTTTTTCGACATGGCGAATCCTTCGCTATGAAATGGGGAGCTGCCAGCGCTTGCTGTTCAATGGCTGGCGGCAGATTGGGCCCACAAATGGGCCGGGGGCTTTAGTTGCCGGAGGCGTAGTCACTGCGGCGTATCAATTGGGGAAGATTCGTTCTCAATCTCGTACTCAAGATATGACAATGACGCCGAGCGTCATTTATCTCCCGGCTTGATCAAGATTATTGAAGGATGCGTTAGTAGCACATTATCGGAAAAATTCTTTACACGTAAAAGTAGGAAGTGAGTCTATTCACGTTTTAATATGAGATTGTAGGAATCAATTGTCATTTAATGGTTGGAGAAATAATGAATACAACAGCATCACTTTTTATTACTGCGCTAAGTGCTCTCTCGAATCGTTCGCGAGGCGAGAGTGAATTCTTCACCACACTTAAAGCTGTTGTGCGTAGTCCATTTAAGGTTATCGCTGCGTTTTTGGCAGCCCCATTTTTGATCATTCGCGTTGCGCACGCTGCGAAAAACCCAATTCGGAGATGGATCGCAAGGATCGGACTCATTGCCGCTGCTGCGCTTGCTTGGACCTCAGGTACTTTGATTGGAACATTTACTGGCTCACTTTTTATTGCAGCGAAATTTGGGCTCGGACTTGGCCTTGCTTTTTTTGTTGGTACTTCACTCAGCGCATTTTTGAGTGTAATTTTTTCAATCCTAGTTTTGCATGCTACTTCTGCGCTTTTTCTCAATCTCAGCTCTGAAGAGATCGTTAATTATTTGATGACGATTTCAGAGTAGGCGTCTATGAACTTAAATTAGAGTTAAAAGGTCAAAGAGCAGTCTTTCGAACTACAAGATATCTTTGGCGTGAATTATGTACTCGTGGATTTGCTTTAATCCCAAATACTGGTGATACGTGATACTCGAGCGAGGTTTGAGCTAGTTCACGAACAGAAATCTGGATGCAAGACTAAAACGAACTCGCCAATATGTTGCGTTAAATGGGATGACACCCATCGAATATAGAAAACTTTATCAGGTTCAGAACTCCAATAATGGGTGGCACGGAGTTCCCTGGGGAAAGTCGACGCTATATCCCAAATACGTTCAAAATTGAATCAGTAATTCCTTCGATTCCCTTACCAATCAGCCGGCGTTTTTGGTTTGCATGTGGTAGGGTTTCAAAAACGTAGAATCCTTTCTCACCAATAAAGCAATCATTGAAAAGCTCCTTGTTGCCGGTCCGATAGGCACGAAAAGGCTGAACACGCGAAACAGCGTATTTAGTGTTCGATGTGAATCCGATCGTGGCTGCTTGATTTATTGCTCTACCATCACTGGCGGACGCAATTTGCACACCTTTGCATCCCTTTAGTATTAGAGTTCCGGGGCCGTGAAAAATCATATAGCGAAGTTGAAGTGTGAGCCATGCGTGCAAACTATTGAGTCGCCAGTGACGGGTAATTTGGATAGGGTTATTTTTTTCTTGTAGAACCCCAATCAGTTTATGTGGTTTCAAAACAAGAGAGACGCCTTTCGGGATTTTTAGTGCAGCGACCTCGAAGAGAGATTCGTGTGTCGCTTGGATATTGATGCGTTCTATCGAGTTTGTTTGAATTTGGGTCAGTGCGTAGAGTCCGGACGCAATACTGGTGAGAGATCG
>CALKVB010000511.1 GCA_937996605.1 uncultured Oxalobacteraceae bacterium
GAACACATCGAAGATTTACATTTGCGCCAGCTCGTTTCTCAACATACCCACTATTTTGCGCAACATGAAGCAGAATGGAAAAGCCAACTACCAATGGCAGTCATTCACAATGATGCCAATGATTTTAATGTGATTGTTGCGCGTGAAGTGACGGCGGCGTCGCTTACAAACACAAGCAAAATCGAGGTCAATGCGATCATCGATTTCGGCGACATGTGCCGCCATCTGCGGGTGGTAGATCTCGCGATCACCATCGTCTATGCCCTGCAACATGCGGAAGAGCCAAAGCGAATTCAGGATTGCATGCTTGCGATCTTAGGCGGCTACCAAGCGGTCCATCCTTTGACGCAAGCAGAGCTGCTGGTTTTACCTGCCCTCATTTTGGCGCGACTCAGTCAAAGCGTACTGATGGCAACACGTGCTTATCGTAAGAACCCTGAAAACGACTACATTATGGTCTCGCAAGTGGGTGTACGTCGCTTACTCAAACAATTTGACGAGATGGGACAAGCACCTTTGCAAGCTTTAGTTCTGAGCGTCCTGAGTGTCCACAATGTCCCTTAAAACCATTTACTGCACAACGAATTATGACTACTACCGCTCGTGCCATTCCTCAACGCAGCCCGCAAGAAATCATCGATTTGCGCCGTCGCTATTTGAATCCTAGTTTAAGTATGTCCTACCGTGAACCGATTAAAATGGTTCGTGGTGAAGGTGCTTACTTATTCGACCAAGACGGCAAAGCTTACTTGGACATGGTAAATAATGTGTGCCACGTCGGGCATTGCCATCCTGCGGTAGTGGCCGCAGGCCAAGCACAAATGGCGCAGCTCAATACCAATACCCGGTATTTACACGACAATATTGTGGAGTATGCAAAGCGACTGAGCGCCACATTTCCGGCAGAACTTTCCGTCGTATTTTTGACCAACTCGGGAACTGAAGCCAATGATTTAGCCTTACGCCTTGCCAGAACCTATACCAAGGCCAATGACATCATCGTGGTTGATCACGCCTACCATGGTAATTCACCCACGATGATAGAACTGTCGCCGTATAAATTTGATGGCAAAGGCGGCCAAGGGCGCCCTGCTCATATACAAGTGGCGGAAATACCGGATGACTATCGCGGTCGCTTCCGTCGTGACGACCCGGAAGCTGGCGCAAAATATGCACAAGATCTGCATCGCACAATTGCAGCGATTCGCGAACGTGGGCAAAAACCTGCCGCATTTTTCTGCGAATCGATACTTGGTTGTGGAGGACAAGTTGTCTTACCACCGGGCTATCTCAAGCATGCCTACGCGATCGCCCATGAGGCAGGTGCCGTGTGTATTGCTGATGAAGTGCAAGTCGGTTTCGGCCGCGCTGGTTCGCATTTCTGGGCTTTTGAAGAGCAAGCCGTAGTGCCAGACATCGTCACGATGGGGAAACCCATTTGTAACGGCCATCCTATGGGTGCAGTCGTCACGCGGCCTGAAATCGCACAAGCATTTATGAATGGTATGGAATACTTTAATACCTTCGCAGGAAACCCTGTTTCATGTGCCATGGGTCTCGCAGTGTTAGATGTGATTGAGCAGGAACAGCTTCAGGCCAATGCGGCGACCGTTGGCGAGCATATCTTGCAAGGCTTACGCGCTTTGCAAGTAGAGTTTCCATTGATTGGCGATGTGCGCGGTTCAGGTTTATTTATCGGCGTCGAAATGGTGAAAGATCGTCAAGCACTCACACCTGCAACAGAAGAAGCAAACGCCGTCATTGAATATCTCAAAACACATCGAATTTTACTGTCAACGGATGGCCCTTACGACAATGTGCTAAAACTAAAACCACCTATCGTTTTTAGTCATGCGAATGCAGACGAATTCTTGCTACGTCTGCGAGAAGCACTGCTCGCGCTTCATTAGCAGAAGCGATTAAACAGCACCACGGCCCACGTCGCGACAGCGATCAAAAAGGTCAATAACACAGCAGCGCTTCCAAAATCCTTAGCGTTCTTGGATAGCGCATGGCGTTCCAGCGAAACGCGATCAACCACAGCTTCAATCGCTGAATTCAAAAGTTCGACTACCAACACCAAGACCAAGACTGCGATCATCATCAGTTTCTCAAACGCGGATACTGGCAAAAACAACGCGATCACAATACCAATCACCACCAACACCAATTCCTGGCGGAAAGCGTGTTCTTGACGCCAAGCCGCCCTCAATCCATCAATTGAATAAAAGAAGGCGGAAAAAATACGTTTCACACCGCTCTTACTTTTGAATTCACTGACGTTCTGGTTATTCGGTAATGGTGACTCACTCATGCGAAGTTCCTCGGGATAGTAATTTTCTTGCTGCGAATTCTAGCAGCTAAAGAAAACATCGCGATGACAAAAAACAGAGATCGAGAATCTCAGCATTCCTGAATCGTTCTATCAGCGGCAACACAGATTGTTTTTCGACTCGCATTAAATTTATCAAAAAAACAATTTAGTGTAAAATTAGCACTAATTAAATTAAACCGAGAAGATTATGCGTCTGACACAACATTTGATCTGCGTGGTGATTACTTTGCTCTGCGTAGGCTGTAGCAATATCAAACCGATTTTTACTGAGTCGATTACTCTCAGCGAAAAACAAAAAGCGGCTTTCAAACTATATCAAACAAAAACCGAGGTAAAGGCTTTTGCAGTATCGCCGAACGATAACTATTCAAGCTCGATCAGCAAAACGCAAAATACGAACATGCTGCAATTCGTACTGTCCAACTGTCAAAAAAAAGCAGCAATGCCCTGCCAAGTTCTTAGTCTAAATAATGAAGACTATGCACCGAAATACACACAATTTAATCAGCAATCAGCCATGGCCATTCGCAATATGCAGATTAAGTCAGAAAACTATCGATCCATTGAAAAGAAAAACTGGTGGATGGAGTCACCTGAACGACTCAGGACACTCAATGAGGGCATACACTTCCCAACACCAATGCAGTTAGAGGGAATTAAAACCATAGACACACCAAGTTTAGTAGCAGCAATCAAAGCAGACAACATGCTGGTAATCGATGCGATTGGTTTTTTTGAGGGGCGTGCACCGACTTTACCTAAAGCGTACGCGTTTGATTGGATAGGAATCGAATATGGTAATGACAGCAAAGAACACCGTATCGATGAAATCGCTCAAGAAAATCTCAGCATCATCATGAACCAAATCGCACCCGATAAAACACAGGCGATTACCGTGTATTGTTCCTCACCAGAGTGTTGGCTAAGTGTGAATGCCGCGCTCCGATTGAAGTCATTAGGCTATGTTAATGTGCACTGGTATCGCGGTGGTTTAGAAGCTTGGGCCAACGCGGGTTTACCGACTGTCAACTTCGTACCATTTGCCACTGTATGGGGAAGACCGTAAAAACATCACTTTAATCGTCAAGCTCACGCGACAATTCTCATTTGCTACGATTTAGTCTAAGCTCTCTACGGTAAGCATCAATTAAGCATAGCCTGCCGAGGGAGCTGCCATGAAGAACCGCCTAGAACGACTCGAAGCCGTACAAGCTATGGTGCTCGAAATTGGCCGACTATCTTCACACACTTCAGATATTCGGGAATTCATCCAAGCCATACATCTTGCTTTATCGCGCATCATGTATGCCGCCAACTTTTATATCGCACTCTACGATCGAGAGGACAATGCAGTGCGCTTTGTCTACTTCGTCGATGAAGTAGACGACGCCCCTGATCCTGAAGAAAAATTTAAGCTAGACGAAGCCGGATACTCCTTCACCAAATGGGTCATTTTAAATAAGAAGGAAATGATCGTCACGGCAGAAGAAGACGAGCAGCTGACCTCACTTCCTGAACTCAAAGGCGTCACAGGAACCCGCTCCGAACATTGGATGGGTTACCCATTATTTGACCATCAAAAAGATTGCCTCGGTGCGATGGTGATTCAAAGCTATGATCAGCGCAATCTATACACTAACGAGGATCAAGCGCTATTTGAATTAATTGCAGGCCACGTCTCCAATGCCTTGCAACAGTTTCAAAGTGTCGATCGACTCGAGAAAGCCGTTTCAGAACGAACTGCTCTGCTCAAACACGAAATTAGCGAACGTCGACGTTCAGAACAAATTCAAAAAGCACTGTATTCGATTGCGGAGTTGTCGTTCTCGGTAGCCGATGCCGATGAGTTATACGGCAACATCCACACCATTGTCGACGGCTTAATTACCGCAAAAAATTTTATGATTGCGCTATATCACCCTGAGACCGAAGAAATCAGTGTTCAGTACTTTGTTGATGAGAAAGATGAGCTACCGGCGATGCATCGTTTCCCACTGGGAATGGGCATGACTTCTTTTGTAATTCACAGTGGCAAAGCGCAGTTGATCGACCAAACACGCCTACAAAAATTGATCGCGAATGGCGATATCAAACAAGTCTTAGGTGGTGCCGACACACAAAGTTGGATAGGTGTGCCGATCTTGATTAATGATCTCATCTATGGCGTCATCATCGTCCAGAGCTACGATGTCAATAACAAGTATTCGGAAAACGATATGGAGCTATTGGTGTACGTTGCCAGCCATATCGCCGTCGCCATCGATCGTTTAAATTCAGAGCGGGATTTGCGCGAAACTAAGGCTGACCTCGAGCAACAAAATAATGCGTTAAACAGCGCTTTATTGGCGCTACGCGAAGCGCAATCGGAATTGGTACGCAAGGAAAAAATGGCGTCGCTAGGTGGATTGGTTGCTGGGGTTGCCCATGAAATCAACACCCCTTTGGGCATCTGTGTGACGGCTACCACCCACCTAATTGAAGAATTAAGATTGACGCGCCGTGATATCGAAGCCGAAAAATTCGACATCCAACAACGTGAGCAATTCCTCGATGTACTTGATCAATCTTTGCGTATCCTCAATGCCAATACAAAACGAGCTGCTGCATTAGTGCGCAGTTTTAAGCAAGTCGCTGTCGATCAAACCTCTGATGAAAAACGCGAATTCTTACTCGCAGCCTATCTCAATGAAATTATGGTGTCGCTACAACCTAAACTCAAAGGGAAGCACGTTCAAATCCATATCGATTGCCCAGACAAGCTTAAAATTCTTAGTCACCCAGGTGCGCTCTCTCAAATTGTGACTAACTTTGTGGTGAACTCACTCAATCATGGCTTTGAGCAAACGCAAGAGGGACACATTTATTTACACATGGAGATGGTCGGTAAGGATTTATTGTTCGAATACAAAGACAATGGTCAAGGCATGAATCAAGACGAATTAGAAAAACTGTTTGATCCGTTTTACACAACCAAACGAGGACAAGGAGGGAGTGGTTTAGGTGCACACATCGTGTACAACTTAGTGACCGGATTACTCAATGGTAATATTAAGGCGTCAAGTCAGCCAGGTATGGGATTGCAATACCAAATTCGTATTCCAATTACACCTTAAATACTCAGCTTCAATCTGGAAATCGATCGTTAATCTCTACCGCACGGTCGACATTTTGCACCAAGAGCTCGACAAATTTAGGGTCTAGATGACTGCCGCTCACATTCTTAAGGTGTTCTACCACTTCAGCGATGGGCCAAGCTGGCTTATAGCAACGGCTATGCATCAAAGCATCGAACACGTCAGCAACCGCCACAATACGCGCATAAATATGGATTTCCTCTCCAGCTAAACCTTGTGGGTAACCGCTGCCATCATATTTTTCATGATGTTGATGGGCGATGATGGAAGCTGCTTTCAAAATTGGACGATGGGATCCATGTAAGATTGACATACCAACTTCGGGATGCAAACGCATAATGTCCCACTCTCCAGCATCGAGCTTTCCAGGCTTGAGTAACACGGCATCAGGTGTCGCAATCTTTCCAATATCATGCATAGGTGCGGCTTGTTTTAAGATTGCCGCTTCATCGGCATCCATACCTGAGGCTATTGCGAGAAGATGACAAACTTCGGCCATGCGACGAACGTGATTTCCCGCTTCAGGAGAGCGAGACTCAACCACGTCACCGAGACGCATTATCAATTCGCCTTGTGTGTCGCTAATTTCTTGATTCAAAA
>CALKVB010000512.1 GCA_937996605.1 uncultured Oxalobacteraceae bacterium
TCAATAAAAAAGTAATACTCCAAGCGAATGAACTCGGCCATTTCTTAGCAAGTGGGCAAATCAACGGTGGTAGTGCAGTACGAATGTTAGTCGATACTGGTGCTAGCTACATCGCGATACCAGCGAGTGAGGCGCAAAGGCTGGGCATCGACTATCAAAGCAAAGGTATACTTTCTCGAACATCGACTGCCAATGGAGTCGTACCCATTTATCGAATTAAACTCGACTCTGTCAAAGTAGGTGATATCGAGATTTTGCAGGTCGATGCTGCTGTTCACGAGGGAGACTTACCAATTACCTTACTCGGCATGTCTTTTCTCAAACGGGTAACAATGCTCCGCGAAGGTCAACAAATGACGCTGACCAAAAAAAATTAAGCACTTCATCCAAGACGAAGCGCTTAATTTACTTAAGGTACTACGGCAAGTTATTTACTCTTCGCCCGACGTTGTTTTACCGCCTCCGCCAAACCCTGCAACACCTTCTCGCTGTCTGCCCAATCAATACACCCATCAGTAATTGATTGTCCGTAGACGAGCTCTTTTCCTGGCACTACATCTTGGCGTCCAGCCACCAAGTTCGATTCAATCATGACACCAACAATACGCTGATCGCCATTCGCGATTTGTGAAGCGATATCTGCACAAACAGGGATCTGATTTAAAGGATTTTTGGAGCTATTCGCATGTGAGGCATCAATCATGATACGCGCTTCCAAACCATTTGCGACGATACTTTTAGCAGCGGCATCTACACTTTCCGCATCGTAATTCGGGGTCTTGCCGCCACGTAGAATAAGGTGGCAGTCTTCATTCCCATTGGTAGAAACGATCGCCGAGTGACCGCCTTTAGTCACTGACAAGAAGTGATGTGGTTGTGACGATGCTTTGATCGCATCGACAGCAATTTTCACATTGCCATCGGTACCGTTCTTGAAACCGACTGGGCATGATAAACCAGAAGCGAGCTCACGATGCACTTGGGATTCTGTCGTGCGCGCACCAATAGCGCCCCAGCTAATTAAATCTGCAATGTACTGTGGACTAATCATATCCAAGTATTCCGTCCCTGCTGGCAAACCAAGTTCATTGATGTTCAATAGCAATTCACGTGCAATGCGCAAGCCGTCATTGATGCGGAAACTATTATCCATATATGGGTCATTAATTAAGCCCTTCCAGCCCACTGTCGTACGTGGCTTTTCGAAATATACCCGCATGACAATTTCCAATTCCCCTGCGAATTTCACGCGTGCTTCTGCCAATTTCTTCGCGTAATCCATAGCTGCTTTAGTGTCATGAATAGAACAAGGTCCAATCACGACCATCACACGATCGTCTTTTGCATGAAGAATATTGTGAAGAGCCGTTCGTGCATTTGCAGTCACTTCCGAAGCTTTGTCCGAGCATGAAAATTCTCGAATCAAATGCGAAGGAGGAAGCAATTCTTTCATTTCGCGAATGCGTAAGTCATCAGTGCGTTGCATAGAGGTTTCCGTCGTTAGGTAAAGTAAGTGTCAATTGAAATCGTTAAAATTTTGCGCAAAAAAAAACCGCCATCGAGGCGGTTTCTTTGGGATCGGTCTGGGTTCTGTTTTGCTTTATTTCGCTTTTACGTGAACTTACCGCTTCTCCACCGCCTTTGGGTTGGAATAGCTAAAGTAAAAGTGAAAGTAAAATCGTACAGCAAACATGAGTTTCCTCGTGATCGAATGGATCGACTATAACAACATCTAACGACAATTGGCAAGCTTTTTATCGAAAATGCGTAAAAAGCTTGCTCTAACACATAAAGTTATGTGAGCGCTCAGAGGAAACTTGCGATTTGGTCCAAGGATTTCTTACGAATATTCGGAACCATACAATTCGCAGCAGGATGTCCGACTACTAATAAAATATAAGGCTTCTCATTCTCCGGACGCCCGAGTAATTGGTTCAAAAAACCCATTGGGCTTGGCGTGTGCGTTAATGTCGCAAGCCCAGCATGATGCAAGGCTGCAATCAGAAAACCTGTAGCAATCGACACAGATTCTGGAACATAATAATTTTTAACAGACGAACCATCATCCATTAAGGTATTTTTCTGACCAAAAATTGCAATCAGATAGGGTGCGTCTTCAATGAACGGTTTATTTGAATCAGTCCCAAGCGGCGCCAATGCGTCTTTCCATTCTTGTGGGGCGCGGCGTTCGTAAAATTCACGCTCCTCAATTTCGGCCTCAATACGAATTCTTTGTTTTAAGGCAGGGTCGGACACGACTGCAAAGTGCCAAGGCTGATGATTAGCCCCTGAAGGCGCCGTACCTGCAGCCAAAAGACACTGTTCAATCACTTCACGTGCAACTGGCGTGGGAGCAAATTCGCGTATGGTTTTGCGTCTAGATAATTCTTCATAGAAGGCTTTAGCGCGTTGTGCCATTTCTTCTGGAGGATATGCGCGATACGTAGACAATGGCACAAATTGTGGCGTGCCTTGATTAAATGAAAGTTTGGACATCTCAACCTCGATACAGTGCAACGGTGAAAAGCATCACTGTAATCTCAAGCAAGGAAAGGCTCAATAGAAGTGGGAAATTTCCGTATAAGCGCGAGTTAAGGGCCGAAAAGTATAAAAAAAATGCGGGGAAATTTGTATATACAATAGGATCTTCGGCAGGCTGACGAGAAACTAAAGAAGGGCAAGCGAACAGTCCATCGCAGCCCTTCCCCTAAATTACTATGCGGTACCACCAACAACGAGACCATCGATACGCAAGGTAGGCTGTCCAACACCGACCGGAACGCTCTGTCCTTCTTTACCACACACACCCACACCAGAATCTAAGCGCATATCATTACCGATCATCGAGACACGGTTTAAAACTTCAGGCCCATTACCAATTAAAGTAGCGCCTTTCACCGGATATGTTACTTTGCCGTCTTCAATCATGTAGGCTTCGCTCGCTGAGAAAACGAACTTGCCATTGGTGATATCGACTTGACCACCACCAAAATTAACTGCGTACAAACCGTTTTTCACCGATGCCAAAATTTCAGCAGGATCTTTGTCGCCAGCCAGCATATAAGTATTGGTCATGCGTGGCATCGGCAGATGTGCGAACGACTCACGACGTGCGTTCCCTGTTACTGGCATTTTCATTAAACGCGCATTCATCGTATCCTGGATATAGCCCTTCAAAATACCGTCTTCAATCAGCGTTGTACATTGTGTAGGGTTACCCTCATCATCAATATTCAAAGAGCCTCGGCGGTTAGCCAAAGTGCCATCGTCGACCACTGTCACACCTTTGGCCGCAACTCGATCACCAATACGACCTGCAAAAGTACTAGAACCTTTACGGTTGAAATCTCCCTCGAGGCCATGCCCAATTGCTTCATGTAACAACACTCCAGGCCAACCTGAGCCGAGGACCACTGTCATCGGTCCAGCTGGCGCTGGCCGAGAATCTAAATTCACCAAAGCCGAATGAACCGCATCTTGCGCATATTGTTCAAGAATCGCATCAGTGAAGTAGGAAAAGTTATATCGCCCACCACCGCCACTCGAGCCCGTCTCACGGCGACCATTTTGCTCTGCAATCACGGTCAAGGACATGCGCACCAAGGGGCGAACGTCAGCGGCAATCACACCATCACTGCGCGCCACTAAAACCACGTCGTATTCACCCGCCAAACTCGCCATCACTTGCACCACGCGTGGATCTTTTGCGCGTGCTATTTTTTCAATTTTTTCGAGTAGGGCCACTTTTTGATTCGCATCTAAAGAAGCTAAAGGATCATCTTGCAAATACAATTGATGTCCTTGAAGACCGTGCATACTATTTGCGACCTTGATCTTTCCAGCGCCAGCACGGGCAATGGTGCGAGTTGCTGCTGCCGCTTCAAGCAAAGCATGTTCAGAAATCTCATCAGAATAAGAAAATGCCGCCTTATCACCAGATACCGCACGAACACCCACGCCCTGGTCAATCGAAAAACTGCCTGTTTTTACGATTCCTTCTTCCAAACTCCAACCTTCATTTTTGGTGAATTGAAAATACATATCAGCATAAT
The DNA here is from genome assembly GCA_937996605.1 of uncultured Oxalobacteraceae bacterium. Classification (GTDB taxonomy): domain Bacteria; phylum Pseudomonadota; class Gammaproteobacteria; order Burkholderiales; family Burkholderiaceae_D; genus Undibacterium. Next base: position 4,053 of record CALKVB010000512.1, read on the forward strand.
CAATTTTGTGCGAGAACATACTCTTTAGAGCCGAGTTTAACTTTGCTTCATCCAGACCAAATGGTGTCAGCAAAATATCGCGCGCAATCGCGAGGTGTTTTAAGTTGGTATCAAACGGTGTCATAGCTTTCAACAGTTCTTTCAATTTTATTTAGCAAGCGAGTTTTTTATGCTTCAAAGCCGGCAAATTGGAACGAATCTTTTCCATCTGATTGGTATCAATTTCGCCCATACAAAATCCCTCACCTTCAGCAATACAATCAATTATCTTGCCCCAAGGGTCAATCAACATACTGTGGCCCCAAGTACGGCGGCCATTTTGATGCAATCCGCCCTGAGCCGAGGCAAGCACATAACATTGATTCTCAATGGCCCGAGCCCGCAATAGCACCTCCCAGTGAGCCTGCCCTGTCACGTGTGTAAAAGACGCTGGAAGTATCATTAGGCCACATTGTCCCATACTTCTAAAAAGCTCGGGGAAACGCAAGTCATAGCATATTCCCAGGCCAACCTCACCGATGACGGTTGAAAAATGCACGACGTCTGCACCTGGCGTTATCGTATTCGATTCTTGGTAAGATTCTTCACCGTTGTTAAAGCCGAACAAATGGATTTTGTCGTAGCGTGCGATCTGTTGCCCCCTGCGATCAAACACAAGACAAGCATTGAAAATTTTTGCTTCATGTTCCGACTTCAAGGGAATAGTGCCGCCAACTAGGATTACATTCAATTCGCGCGCTTGTTGCGATAAGAAGTCTTGCAGCATCCCACCCCCAGACTCTTCTGCGCAAGCGACTTTATCTGTATCGCGCAAGCCCATAATTGACCAATATTCAGGAAGCACTAACAATTCTGCGCCACCCTCTTTTGCTTGGCGTAGTAACTTAGCAGCTACCTCCATATTTTCTTCGGGCGCTGCACTAGATACCATCTGAATTGCTGCAACTTTCATATTCTTTCCTCAAACATCAATCTGCGCTGATCAAACGATCAATTAAAATGTACAAATCACTTCTCTAAAACTCGTTCAGAGCTCGGTAAATTCGTCTCTTTTTTAGTTTGATCCAACTTTTGCTTTTCTGCCTTTTGCTTTGCTAAAATCGCTTGACGTTCTTTGTTTTCTAATTCGGTTACGATCGGATTTTGCCAAGTACCCGTAATTCTTAACTCCTCGGTCGCCGCTCGTTTCAAAGGATCTTTAAATAAAAGCTGAGCCAAAAAGGTACTTAAACCAATCGCAGGATTTGCTATCAAACCATAGACTACCGAGGCTGCTCCAAAATTCAAATTAGCGATTCGCGCCACGTGCAGATCCTGTGTCTCTTTTACGATGTTAGCTGAGCCTTCAGCCAGAACCGTAGCACTGACGCTGCTCATCTTGAAGTTATCGGTGCTAGCAACACCATTAACAATAGCCGCCGAACCATTCACAGTATCGAAAGCAAAACCTTCTGCGAACACATCGCGAAAATCAAGAAACAAGCGACGAGGCAATGATTGCATATTCAACACACCTATCAATTTTGCCACACCTCCATCCACTTTCAAGAACTGACCAGCACTTAACTTAAGCTCTAGTTTTCCAGAAAGGCTAGGTAAATCTAATTCAAATGGAAGACCGGTCCAACGTAACTCCCCTTCTAATTTACCTTTACCAGAACGCAAAAAATCGACGAAACCCAAGCGGTCTAAGAGTTTTCCTGCATTGTAGATATCGAGTGAATAGTTTAACTGGGTTTGACTCAAATCTTTGATCGATGACCATTTACCCGTTGCATTAAGTTCAGCATCTTCATTCTTTAAATGGAGTCGATCGATATTCCACTCTCTTCCATCTTGAGCCAGGGTATTACTTGCAGAAAGGTCAGCGCGTCCAAACTTCTTTTCGAATAGTTCGAACTGATCAGCGTGAATTTCCAACGCTGGCAACTGCTTAGTTGTGTTTTTCGCTTGTAATAATTCACTAACATCAGCCGCTGCAGAGCGAGGAATATAGAGCCTTCCCAACTTCGCGGAGATTAGTCCATTCTGATATTTTTCATTTGGCTGTATCCATTCGATCGAGCCAGATGCTTGTTTCGATTCGACATTCGCTTGCCAAATTTTCCCCACACGAGAACCACCCAAGACGATCTTTTCGATTTTCTTGCCGAAAATCTGTAGCTCATCTGTGACCAATGATATTCGATTCGGAAATACGTATTGCATCATGTCCGAGTTGAGTGCGGCCTCTGTCTCTCCCGCACCATTTGTCTTACTCGGAACCACCACTAAGTTTTTCCAATCATCGAGATTGACATTCTTAGACTCAACTTGCAACAACAAACCCTCTTCTGGTAGCCGTGGCATGGCATTGACGGCGATCGCACCTCGCAGCACTTGGAATTTCGCATTCCGATCCGCCAGTCGTTTACGTTGGTAAACTGCTTGTAACACCTCTCCCGCATTTAATTTTATGATGTCACGTGTCTCATTTGTATCACCAGAAGTGTCTGTTTGCATGTCGAAATGAAGCGGCAAATTTACCGTCGGTTCCTTATTGAATGGCGTCGGAAAATCAATCCCAAAACCCTGCAGATTACTATCTACTTGCAGTTCTAACTGGCGACGTTTTACATTGATCTGAGCGAGATAACGACTATTTCCAGAAATGCGATTCAGTAGTGGCGCAAACTCCGCGCCTTCAAAATGTTTTTGTATCCCTTCACTTGTCGCCAAGCCGTCTAACTTAATTCGAATTGCGCCATCCTTTTGCGTGCCGCCATTTGCTATCAATGGGCCGCCGAGTGCATTCGCTTTCAGCGTATTTAAATTTACGCCACGCTCATTAAATTCTAACTTACCGCTCAAGCCCGACACTAACGGCAATCCTGGTTGCAAGACAGTATCATTCGCATTCAAGGTCAAGGCACCATAGACTTTCGAATCTATGATGGCATGCAAAGGTAATTGCAGTTTAAGCGCGAGTTGTGCATTACCAGTTGCACTTGAATCATGCAAGAAATTCCCTAACCAATCATCGACGGGACTTGCTTTGACATAGTTGAACATTCCTTGCAAAGAACCGGCCGCATTGCCATCAATCGTTAGCACTGCCTCATGACTCGCCAAGTCGGGAATCACCGCTAACACTTTAGACACGGGTACTTGATTTGTTTGTGCTGTTTCAGCTCGAATTTCCATACGCGCTTTATCAAACACAAAATTACCTTTGATGTTATCAATCACTGGCCAAAACGGCGAGACGCCATCTTTGGCTAGTACACCAGGTAAAAAATTTAACTTGCCATCGGCAATACTGCCACGCACTACAAACTCACCTGCACTCTTTTGCTTAGCGTCGATTGTAGTAAAAGGAAAATCCTGCAGTCGACCTTTCAGGCGCAAACTCACATTATTCGCTTTACCATCAAGTAAGGCATTTGCTAGCCAGTGGCGCAGGTGCTCAGGTGCTTTTTCTGGAATAAAGCGCGCAATAGTCTTGACGTCGAATCCTGTTAATTCGCCGGTCAAGTCCACAGCCCCGAGATCGACTTGACGCATATTTCGATGATGACTGCCATGTAGATGAGCGCTCGCTCCATTCTGTTCAAAACTCAATTCTTGTATTTCGAACTTGAAGTCTTCGTTATTTTGCAGTTCCCATTTTGCATTCATACGCAAAGCATCAAATGGCATTTCAGGGTCAACAAAATAACTGGGGAACTGCAAATGCAGCGCCTTCGAATCTAAACTTAAACGACCAGACTTTTCATTGGCACTAATGCGACCACTTAAATTATCAAAACCTGGGATCGCAGGGAAGCCTGCTTTAGCAGCTTGCTTTCCAATTTTAGGGCGCGCCAATTGTGCTTTTAGAGGGCGCATCTGCAATTCAACAAACTCACCTTCGATACTATAAGTCGAAATTTCAGGAAAACTTCCCTGCCATCGCGCAGTGAAATCACGAAGTAAGCCTTTGGGCGCAACATCGATCAAGATTTGGCGTTGATCAGCAGGAATTGGAAGATGCTCAGCGAAATTCGCGAGCGAATGGAGATCTAGTGACTTTGCATAGATTTCTACTTTTTCTGCTTGACCTTTACTTGCTGGTATAAAGGTTTCGCGCAAGCTCGTCGCTGGAAGTGCCAAGCCGCTACGGGTCTTCATGGTCAAATTTTCGACCGCCAAGCTGTGCCCCGTTTGACCAAAAATATTCGGTAAATAGGGGTAATCTTTAATAACACGTTCTGATGCGATGATGCGACCGCTGACACTGGCCATATCAAGCTCAGGTAAATCTCGGCGGAAACGACCAAACACATCGTTCAATTGCACGTCCGCAGTAAAGTCTGACAAATGCCCAGACTCAATTCGTACCCAACAACGCAATGCACCAAGTGCCTTCTCCAATTTAATCGGAAATGGGAAATATCGATGGATTTCTGGAATATCGGCCTGCTTCAGATCGGCATACATATCTCCTGACCACGATGCCAGATCTAAACGCTTTTTCGCGAAAACAGACTGCTTAAGCGAACCTCGAATATCAATAGGTGCCGCCATGTGAGTCGGTGGCGTCGCCTGCAAAGCGAATTGGTGATTGCGCCATTTATTTTGCACTCTGAGATGCAGATTTTTGAGCCCGATTGGCGGCAATCCTAGCAACTGATCATCCCAACTAACTTCACCGCCATTAATACTTAACTCTGTTTGTGCGAGTAGCCATTCAAGCACTTGCTCATTGCTGCCGCTTCCACCAGGATTAATTCGAAAGCCCGCGACTTCAACCACGCCATCCGGCTTACGAAGAATCTGCAAACTAGGCGCAACTACCTCAAGCCGAGAAAACCGTAAGTCGAACACAAACAAAGACCACCACGATATCTGTGTATGAATTTCAGGCAGCGACAGATCTGCCTT
>CALKVB010000513.1 GCA_937996605.1 uncultured Oxalobacteraceae bacterium
AAGTCTTCGCGCTCTAATCGTGCGGCGACCGCTTGCAATTCATCTTGAGACATATTGATCGCCGAGGGGTCATCAAACGGTAAAGACGGCTGACATAATACTGGCGCTAACATCGAAGATTCCAACATCATGGTGAGGGCAAAATTTCCAGTAAAGCACATACCAATCGCGCCCACACCAGGGCCACCACATTCTTGATGAACGCGTTTCGCCAACTGTCTTAACCACTGCGTGACTGGGCTAGATTCATCACTACCAAAGGCGCGAAATTCTGCACTCACGCAGGCGCGTTTGAGAATGACCGTGCATTCCTCAGCATTTGGTGTGGCACCGTCAACGCCAAAGAGTGAAGGCATATACACGGTGAACCCTGCTTCTTTGACCCACTTTGCAAAGCGAATCACTTGCGGACTAATGCCAGGCATTTCAGTCAGTACGATCACAGCTGGCCCTTGGCCTGCAAAATACACTTTCTTCGCTGATCCTAGAAAGCTATAGGTTTCTGAATGAAATTCCTTGAGCAAGGGAGTGTCTGAGGGAACTCGATCTACTGGCATCTGGGATGCAACAGAAGTTGGCATTTGATTCATAGAGCCTCAACTTAATTTCAATAATGATTCAAAAAAGATTCAGCAGTGATTCAGCGGTGATTCAACAATGGCCTCACTATAAAATATTGACGGTTCAAGTTAAAGCGTCTAATTTGACATTTTTCATGTGATAATGGACAAATGAAAACTTTTCTGATTATCGCCACTGAAGGCCTGATGGATTCGGGCCTTGCGATCACCCTAGACATCTTACGCACCGCGGCCTTCTTGCTTGAGCGCAATCACGATCCTCTACGCTTGCGCATCATCACTGCAGGGCATCGCAAAAAAATACGAACTGGTGCAGGTCTGATACTCGAATGTGATTTCACTTTTTCACAATTATTGAAAAAGAAAATCAAGGCAGATTGGGTGCTACTACCTGGTTCAGGGAAAAAGATCTTGAGTGAGCTAGAAGAGAGCCTATGCAGCAAAGAAGTGATACAAGTCATGGACGTGCTCAAGCACTATGCAGCGGCCCAAAGTTGCCTTGGTGTCTCTTGCGCTTCAACTTTTATGTTGGCCGAAGCGGGTTTGCTCGACGGCAAAGCTGCAACTACTAGCTGGTGGCTGGCAAACGCCTTCAGGCAACGCTATCCAGAGGTGATTTTGGATGAAACAAAAATGTTGGTGCGTGACGCTAACATTCTCACCGCTGGTGCGGTATTCTCTCAAATGGATGTGGTCTTAGATATCGTCTCGGAAGTCGCGGGTGCGTCGATCTCTTATTTGTGCTCACGATATCTACTTATTGAACAGCGCTCCTCGCAAGCGCGTTTCATGATCCCAACCCAAAATCAACATCTCGACCCTGTCGTCATCGCCGCTGAGAAATGGATAGATAAAAACATCGGGCAAGCACTATCAGTACAAGAACTCGCTGCTCAATTTGCCATCTCCGCAAAAACACTGTCACGCAAAATACAAACCGCAACCGGTGATTCACCTATCAAATTTATTCAAAGGCGAAAATTAATGCGCGCAGTGCATTTATTAGAATCGACCAAACTCCCGATCGAATTAGTCGCCGAAAAAGTAGGCTACCAAAATGGCACCATGCTGCGGCATTTGATCAAGCGCGAACTCGGCGTACTACCAAGCCGCATTCGTTAATTGCCGAGCGAGGGAAGGGGGTCAATTTTTGTATGCGGATTTGTATTGTGTTCGCGCATCAAACTGAGAGTTTCAATTCGGAAAATACTCCACATGCGTCTCGCCATTGCGGCCAAGATAAGACACATGGCGGCCCTTGATCCATACGATATAGCCGATGCAACCGGCCTTCTGCGTAAGCTTCTTAAACTCGGGATACATGACCTCGCCTTTTTGTGCACCGACGATCGCAGCCTTGACATCGGCTTGCACAAATGCTTGCCCGAACACTTCGCCTTCCGCTGCATAGCTCAAGCAAAAGCTTTCATCGTTTGGAAAGTAGTAAGACGCTTGGCGCGTGCGGTAATCGACGAAGTAGGATTCAACATCAACGCTCATCAGAGCACCAATCACTTGGCCGAAATGAATACTGCCTGCTTGTGATGCTTCGAAGGTCTGGCGAATCACCGCGTGCTTGGTGTTTGATTCTGTTGGGAGGTTGTGGTCTAGATTCATGATCATGTCCGTAGATAAAATAGCTTGGAAGCTTGATTGAAAGGTAGTGCGATTTTCAGCGAGCTTAAATCGCGAAGAAATGCAATTTCAGGGAATGCCAACGCAAAACGCTATTTAACTGGCACTTGTTTCATTTGATGGTAGGCGACCAGCTCTTGCAAATCAGCGATCAATTGCTGGCGTTTCTTATCACCTAAATGGGCGAAGAAATGATCATCATTAAGATCTGCCACACTCGATAACTTCGGTACCAAACGTCGCCCGGCAGCGGTCAAACTCAGCACCTGCTCCCGCGCACCACCATCAACAAAATCACGCACCACCAAGCCCTTAGCCTCTAACTTAGAAATTATCTTAGAAGCCGCGCCCTTAGTCATACCCAAAGCATCAATCAACCCGGCATGCGTGGTAATCGCCTCCGCATACAAAGCCCGCAAAGCCACCCACTCCGTCACACTGACATCATGCGCCACCAACTCCGCCTCAAAGCGTGCGGAAACTTGGTTAGAAACATAACGCATCCAAAAGCCGAGATGGTCTTCGAGAGCGCTGGGGTGCGGTTTGGTGTTTTGTTTGGTTCTGGATTTCATGATAGGCATTTTTCGTGGAATGCTCTCACTTTAGTTTCCAAGGAAACTAAAGTCAAGGAAAATTGAATCGTTAAATCTAGCGAGCAAGGTTTGTTTGAAATTCTTAGAACCCAGGATAGAATGGTTTTCCGTATGTGCTTTGGCGCCTCCTTTCTATGAACATCGAATTTTTCTACCTATATCGCGACGCTGGCAACTTTAAACAGTTCGGTAGTGTTGTGTTTGCTAACGATAAGCATCTAAGCATTGAGTCGATTACACAAGCAATCAAGAACAGTTTGATCGATGAACTATTTTTTGATCCTTACGCGGCAAATGTTCCACCATTATTTTTTGACGATTTCGATGATGAACTCGATCATGATTGGCACGAGTTTGAGGTTGTCAAAGAAGTTGAAACGCCCACAAACGATTCTCTCAACAGAGATATCACAAGTTTCATCAGTCAATTAAGCAGCCTTCCCAAATAACTGCTCCTTCAAAGCGGCCAAAATGTGACTTATAGTCCGTAGACCAATAAGTCACACTCGCCGATGATTGCTGCCATGCTCTGTTGCAAATTGACTTCTTGGACAATCAAAACTATATCTGTTCATATCGTTACCTTGAATATGTAACGACTTAAATTGACATTCAAGTGCTTGAGCTTAATTGAAATTTGGTAGTGTTGTTGAGGAGAGCTAGACAGGGAGATACAGCACGTTGACGCAGAGGATATGGCACGTTCGCCAAATATTTGATTCGTTGAGGGATTCGTCAATTGGCGGGATCTGAATTTGACGCCTCATACTAGTCAACTTCGAAAATGAATTGAGGCCGACCCGTTTAGTTCCAACTTTTGGATATTCGTTCCAAACGAAGTCGTAATAGATTGACCCAAAACACGTGGATAAATCAGCGCCTTAGCTATACTTTGCGGTGAAGAATTACCGGTTAAAAAAATTCGCCAAATAGACCGTTAAAAATGGATTGATGTTGAACTCTTTGGGATCAACCAGTTTCTGCGAGTTACCTGTGTGATTGATGACAATGGTTTCGCGGAACCAGGTTTTTGCTTTGCCTAGGATGGTGTTTTTGTTTTCGATCATTTGGATAATTTAAATGTTCAATTCGAATTGTGGTTAGCATGGAATGGCAATATATTCTGATGAATCGTATTCGTCTATATTAATCAATTCACTCCAATATCATGGTCAACACATTGTATGAACTCACTAACAATGTAATCCATAAAACGAATATATGTAATCTTCGTATCTTGATCAATTACAAGAAATTTCTCGTCATCAAATCTATTCGCATGGATTGACGCAACTTCGAAATTTTGGTGTGAAATTTGTGATAGGAAGTCATATATATCTTTATGGTAAAGAATTCCAACTTTGGGGAGTTTAGCTTTTTCGGAAACTGTTGACGCAACGATTACCGGTCGCCAAATAGCGTTGGCTCTATCTTCAGCAGCTCGAGAGAGGTCACCTTTATTCATAAATTCATTTAGAATTTTTCCTTTTTCTTTTGAAATTTTTTCTTTGTTGAAAACAGATGCTGCAGCAAGGAATTTGTAATTTGTTTCTGGCTGCAACCAGTCAAAATAGAAATTTAAATGCAATTCATATAGCACCCGCAATAACGCAAGTGCTTGAAACCATAAATTCTTCTCAATAAGAATTTCGATTGCTTGTAAAGTTTCTTGTGCTCTAACCAGCGCTGAAAATACCATATGATGGTAATGCAATTGCCTTTCAGCAGGCATGTGAAATAATCTTAATTTAACGATCAACGTTTTTATTGATGTTGAAAGTTTTTTTATATTTTCAGTCGGACACTCTGAAAGATTTATCCCGAGAATTGATGGTAGTGTTGAAGGTGCTTCGATGCTCGTTAATTTTGAGAAGGCTGGGCCTCGATCAACCATAGATAAATGAACTTTGGACTCCATCGAGGAGTTTGGAAGTTTTTGACTCCCTGGTGCAAATACTACAGCAGGGACAGAATGTATTTTTAGCCGTTTATATGCAACACATGTAGCTACGTCATCTGGGCAAAGAAATTTGACGTTTGTGTTTGTTTTTGGATTTTGATTTACATACAAATGTAATGAAGGCCTTCCTCCTTGTTGTATGTTAATAACTTCGCCTCGAATGATATTTTCAGGTGGTGCATCACAAACATATTCAAAGTTTCTTTTTGCCAAATAGAATCCCTCTTGAACAAGGCAGATCGGAATTCGAGTGTGAAAACCGGATATTTGTCCAAGTAAGTATTTTTTATATAAACTTTTAAATATTGGATCTGTTTCAAACATCCAATCAGGAGTTTTCACTTTCTCTAATGCTATTTTGAATGTAGTTGGCGCACGCTTAATTGATGCGGCATTTAATGGTTTGACTATACTTTTTTGGCTTGATTTTCTTTTTTTTGATTTAGGCATAATGATCAGTTAATAAATATATGATATGAAACCTAAGTATTGTCTTCGTGTAAAGCTTAGAGTGTGCTCGTTAAGGCACTAGCATGAACTTTAATAAATGGCGGTGGAATCAAAAGGATCGGGGTCGATCAAAAATTAATTGATGCTCACTCTTTGGATTGTTAAGCAACACATTTGGCGCGAGGAATTTCGTCATCAGAAACAATAAGATCTTGGCTGAAAAACATAACTTCATTCCCCACGTAACGTCGGTGAGCAGTGTAGTTGAGCCCGTATGTTTTCGCATTTACGAGTTGGTACATGGCACTGATTTCTTCGGTATTGTCATAGGAAACAACCCAGTGCCGTTTGAAACTTTTGGCCTGGATGGCTTTTGCAATCGCCACGTGGTCGTCGTGCTCATAATAATTTCGGTATAGACCTTTGCCCTTCACATAGTAAGGAGGGTCAAGGTAGATCAGTGATTTCTTTGGCAGAAAATCCTTACACCGCTTCAATAGAGCTAACGAATCCTCGCTGTACACCGTGATGTCCTGCGCCCGCTTGGATATGGCGAGAATGCGCGCAGAAATTATGTCTTTCTTAAAACGAGCATCCAGCTTGTAGATTCCTTCTTGATTTTTCCCTCCAATGACGCCCGCCTTCAAAATGCCTGATCGATTAGTTCTGTTCATGAATAACGTAGCGAATCCCTTCTCGACCACGCTAGCCTGGCATTCTTCACGAAGAACAGAACGCCACTTGAACCACTCAGCCATGGTGATTGGGGTCGATGCTAGCAGCTCAAGCAACTCATCAGGATGTTGCGTAACTGACGCCCAAAACGCGTACACGGCTGGGTCTGCATCGTTTATGTGAATGTGTTTTGCATACCCCTGAAAAAGAAGATCAAGAGCTACCCCAGCACCACCCGCGTAAGGCTCTAGGTAATGCCCACCCGCAAGACCATTCTCCTCCATCAACTTAGCGATGAAGGGTGCAAAAGCCGCTTTGCCACCGGGGTAGCGTAATGGGCTGTAAAGTCTATTTGAGAACATGAGGTATCTTCTTCAACTTTACTTGTAAGGCGCTGAGTTTGGCATCGTCAACGGCATAAGCATTTTTCATTACGCCGTACATCACAACTCTGAAAGCTTCCAAGAATACATTGGTTGCAAGGGGATTGTTTTCAACCCAGTGCTTCCATGCGTTAAGCGGTCTAACATTTGTCGCAACCAGCTCTTGGATTTCCGATGAGTTATAAAATTCTTTGAAAATCTCCCGTATTATTTTGTCGCCATTATATTGCGCCAAACAGTCTTTAAGACTAACCGAATTACCATTGATGCCCAATCTCCTTATAACTTCCCGAGCGGCCGAATTGGTAAACACGTCGCGCGAAAATTGTAGGCTATTGTTCCAGAAATCATCGTTAGCTGGTAAGTTATAAAGATGCTCGAAAATTAACTGATCTGGCGGTAAATCCCCAGGCAAAAGGACGACCGTTTTATAGATTTTACCTTTGAGCTTAGATTTGGCATCTGAATCCAGGCAGACAATGCTATTCAAGGCGAACTCAGGCACGTTCTTATCAAGCAACTCTTTATAATTAGTGCATCCCATTTTTATGCCGGACATTCTATTTCCGAATTTTTTTATGGGCTGGCGATCAATCAACGCCACGAAAAAATCTTCCGCCTCTTTGTCTTCGAAATAGACATTGACGCTTGGCAGGATTGCCGTTGATCCTGCGCTGACAGTTCTTGTATGGATGTCGGCACTGATCTTCGCCCAAGACCAGTCCTGCATGACTTGAACAGATCCATACGTATTGCTCAAATAGACGGTTTTGAACTTCTTGCTATATTTATGCTGGCTTTGCTCATACGCGTACTCAATCATGACTGGTGAGTGAGATGTCATAACAACTTGCAAATTGAGTTTCCTGCATTCACGTTCAAGAATCTTCAGTAGGTTGATTTGTGCGGTTGGAAACAGGCCCGCATCAGCCTCATCGATCAGCAACAAACCACCTTTGTAATCGCCATATTCTGATTGGAGTTTTTTGAAAGACAGCAGCGCCATGATGATTTGCCCAGCATTGTCCTCGCCTGCCGAAACCGACTCATGGTTATAATTGTCACCGTGAGCAACGGCAGAGGTGATTGTTCCATGGGTGCCGGTAACTTGGGTCGAGCTGCGGTTAAGCAGCTCGTTTGTTAGCGCAATGAAATCCTTCTCATGTGCCTTCAAATAATCGAAGTCGATTGCTTTGTAGTCTCGATCGGCAATTGGGTACAAACGCTTCAAACTCAAAAAAACCACTGGATGGGTGAAGTTCCTGCTTGTATTGCCCTTAGCCGTGCTATTTTTACGTATGACGGGGCGCGGCAATATTTTTTTTGTCTCATCATCAGTCCGAGTCATTAACTCCAAGTTGGCTGTTGCCGTCTGGTCGGTGTACCCATCGTGGAGAATAATGCTGGCAGAAAGAGAGCCTGGCACATCAAATTTCTCCGATATGCGAATGTGCTCTTTGTACTGCGACTTGAACCCCTTACCGCTAATTTGTTTGAAGCTGCGAAGACTCGCTTCTGTTACGTAGTCTTTTTCAAAGCTGAAAATTTGTGCCGCGATCCCAAGGATTGAGGACTTGGATGTGCCATTCTTGCCACAAATCACAGTGATGTAATCGCCGAACTCAACCTCGACGTTGTTCAGTGCGCGAAATTTTTCGATTGTTATTTTCTTGAGCCTTGTTTGTGTCATGTTCCAACCCTTACGTATGAAACGAAGTCCGTCCTAACATTCAGACATTTTGAAAATTTACCAACCAACAAAAAAGCCCAACAAACTGCTGGGCTTTTTCAGATTCAAATCAACATCAAACGTCAATATTCCCAGCCCGCAAAGCATTCGACTCAATAAACGCACGACGTGGTTCTACGTCGTCGCCCATTAGTGTCGTGAAGATTTGGTCTGCTGCGATCGCGTCTTCGATTTGCACTTTGAGTAAGCGGCGTACGGTTGGGTCCATTGTTGTTTCCCACAATTGTTCTGGATTCATTTCACCCAGACCTTTGTAGCGCTGTTTGGAGACGCCGCGTTCTGCTTCTTCGCGTAGCCATAACATCGCGTGGTGGAAATCTTGTACTGCGGTTTCTTTGGCCTTTTCGCCTTCGCCGCGGCGGATGAATGCGCCTTCGCCTAACAAGCCTTTGAAGGTTTGTGCGGCGTTTTCCAACACTTTGTAGTCGCTACTATCGATAAAATCTGCATCGATGCTGCTGACTTTAACGTTACCGTGGAACATGCGTTCGATGCGCAGGCTGAGCATGCCTGAGAGTTCGTCGCTGCGTACGACTGCTTTTACGGCTGGGTCGTTCATCGCTTTAGTCAACTCTTGCGCAGTTTGTTCTGCGTGTTCTTGGGTGTCCATCTTCAATGCTACACCCGTCATAATCGCCGTTAATGCAGCACGGTCGATGACGCGGGTGAGGCGGGTCATAATGGCGTTAGCCAAGTTGAATTGACGAACCAATTCGCCCAGTGCTTCGCCCACGATAGGTTCTGCGCCTGTGCTTGGAATTAATGCTGCGCCATTCAAAGCCACCGTAGTCATGTAGCTGGCTTCTTCGGAATCGTCTTTCAAATAACGTTCGTCGCGGCCTGCTTTGACTTTGTACAGTGGTGGTTGCGCGATGTAGATGTGGCCGCGTTCAACCAAGGATGGCATTTGGCGGTAGAACAGCGTCAACAACAGGGTACGAATGTGGGC
>CALKVB010000514.1 GCA_937996605.1 uncultured Oxalobacteraceae bacterium
AAATGCGCTGATCAGGCGTTCTTCCCTGTTTTCCTTGCTCTAGAACTTCGATGTCTTTGTATTGAAAATGCAAAATCAAGATATCGCGTCGTTCACGTTCCAATAAAGTTTGTACCAATGCATACATTCTTTGAGAAGCGCGTCCGTCTTGGTTACGCCAGAAAACTGCGCTCGGTTCTCGCGCCGATTCTGGCAACTCTAGAGAAACCACGATCTTCTGCTTTTTATTTATCTGAACAAAGTAATCTACCAAACACAGGAAATAATCGGGCATTTCGTTCGAGCCATGTAGCTCACCAATATATAAACCCCGCTTAGTTTCAAGAATGCGATCTAAGTCTGGATCAATACATGACTGCGCCAAGGAAATTCGCTGAATGAGAAAGAACAACGCAAATACACCTACCAATCTCATCCATTTCATGGTTTTACTCTTTCTAATCTAAATTTGAACATGTTATTTTGACTCAAGTAAGCGCGAAACAACAAAATTAATCACTGAACTTCGACATAATTAATCCACATCGAGTTTTGGCAAAAAAAATACTTAGCCAACATTTCTCTCTTGACAGAAATAAAGTAAATAACTAGACTGCAGTTATGGAACTTACACCTGTCAAACAAAAATTTATCTTGCACTGGGGCGAAATGGGCACCCTGTGGGGCGTGAATCGTACGGTTAGCCAAATTCATGCACTGCTGTATATCGTTGGCGCACCCTTGCCTGCGGAAGAAATCGCAGATACCTTAGGTGTTGCGCGCTCGAACGTTTCCAACTCTTTAAAAGAATTGCAGAACTGGAAGTTGGTGAAGCTGGCGCATGTGATGGGTGATCGTCGCGCCCACTTTGAAACCTCGCTTGACGTATGGGAACTATTTAGAACGGTTGTTAGAGAGCGTAAAGAACGTGAATTCAACCCGACTATCGCGACCTTACAAGCCTGTCTAGATAGCCCCGAACTGGAGCAAGAAGATAGAGCAACGAAACTCCGTATTAGCGAAACATTGGCCTTAATGAAGACGCTTACGAGTTGGACTGATGAGATGTTGAGATTGGAACCAAGTACCTTGATGAAGTTACTCAAGATGGGTGCCAAGGTTCAGCAGTTTGTTCGTGGCGATGAAAGCAAACAAAAACACGACTAAGGCACGACTAATGCACAAAGGCACCCGCGCAAGAAAATGTTTCTTGCGCTTTTTTAAAAATATAAATTTCTGTTTTGACAGAAACAACAGATAAAAAAGAATTGCATTACACCTCTTCAATCCCATCAAAAAAGTAAGTAAGAAAATGAAAGGAAGCATCATGAACATTTACCCACTTCGCATTTATTACGACGAATCATGCCCTTTGTGCAAACTCGAAATTGACAATCTCAAAGCGCGCAACGACAAGCAATTTCTGCACTTCATTGATGTCTCCGCCGCTGATTTTCATGATGAACAGGCTCCAGCGACTCAAGTTGAGATGATGGAAATTATTCATGCGCGTCGAGCAGATGGCGAGGTCGTTAGCGGTGTAGAAGTTTTTCGCTTAGCCTATGGCGCGGTCGGTTTAGGCTGGTTGACTGCACCAACCAAGCTGCCATTGATTAAACCATTCTGCGATTGGTTATACCCACACATCGCGCGTAATCGCTACATCCTTTCCAATCGGTTCTCTGGTGTGCTGTTCAAAATTGCCCGCGACCGCGCGATTCGACGTGAAGCAAACAGAGCGGCCCAACAAAGTAAAGCTTGTCACGAGGGTCACTGCGAACGTTAATCTCCCTCGTTGCCTACAAGATCAACAAAAAAATCAAAGGTCAGATCATGAAAATATTAGTCTGCGGCGCACGCGGCTTTATCGGTCGCCATATTTGTCAAACCTTAGCACTTGCAGGACATGAAATACTGAGTCCTCATCGGCATAGCAATGACGACGAACAAATCAGTCTCGATTTCGCCCACGTCGTGAGTGTGGAGCAATGGGAAAAACGACTAACAACGATCCGCCAAGTCCATGGCGGACTTGACTTGATTATTAACGCGGTCGGCATTTTAAAACAAAGTAAGAACCAACGTTTCGCGGCGATACACGATGCATCTCCCCGTGCCATGTTTCAAGCTGCAGATAACTTAGGTTTGCGAGGTATCGTACAAATCTCTGCGCTCGGCCCCGCTGACGAATTTCATACCGATCTTCCGCTGAGCAATTATTTGCAGAGCAAACGTCAAGCGGATGCCAGTCTCAAACAACTGCAGATTCCCTATTTGGTACTACGTCCATCTTTAGTGGTTGGCGCAGATGGAGCAAGTAGCCAGTTATTTCGTACACTAGCAAGCCTGCCACTCATCATTTTACCTGGTGATGGCGACCAACAAATACAACCCGTCCATATCGAAGATATTTGTGCTGCAATTCATATTTGGGTCAGCAAGATTGAGGCGCAAGAACACAGCCAACTCACACTCAGCGCGGTCGGCCCTGAAGCGATGTCTTACCGCTACATGTTGCAACACTACCGAAACGCAATGGGTTTATCGCCAGCATGGTTCGTATCGATGCCGATGTGCTTGATGTGGTTGTCCGCTTGGCTCGCACAGTTCTTACCGCAACGCGTTTTTGCACCAGAAACTTTGCGTATGCTGTGTCAACACAATATTGCCAGCGCCGACGCATTCCAAAGTTTTCTGGGGCGCGACGCGATTGGCGCTCGACACTGGTTCGACGCTCAGCAAGCAAAAGAATTAGCCGATGCGGCGATTTCTATTTGGACAAATTTAATCCTACGTATCAGTCTCGCATCGGTATGGATCATCA
>CALKVB010000515.1 GCA_937996605.1 uncultured Oxalobacteraceae bacterium
GACGCTCTTCCGATCTACGAGGAGCCTTCTGACGACCGTCGTCCATTGTCACCAGGTCGCGAGTTGGATCACTTGTTTACGTTTTCGGAAATCAATGTGTCCAAACCCAAATTCAAGGCGCAGCATATCAAGGAAATGTTTCATGCGGCGTGCAGCGATCGAAACCAATACGATAGGATTGCCAAACAAATCAACACAGTGCAGCAGAATCTGGATCATCGATATGCAACACTGAGCGACATTTCAACCGTGGAAAAGAAGATGCGCGCGGCCCAAACTCGCAATTTGTATGCCAAATATGGACCGAAGCATGATGATTCTCCCCAACCATAAGAGAGTGCGAAGTCACTTTTCCGACCAAAGCATGGGTATCACCACGAAGACCCATGCTCGATCGGAGTTCATCAAAAGCTGAATGGTCAAGAAGGAACATGCTTTGTGCCATGTGTGTACAGCGTTTTCCAACGGAACGTGATCCACGACTCCGATCTCGTCTGTCCAGCTGTCAAGCCATTCATGCAGTAACTCTACTACATCTGTCGTCTCTTCTGAAATGGTCCATTGGGTTATGAACTCTCCCAGATGTTCGTAAGTGAGCTCGTCTGTCAAACGGGCAAACTCTCCGCCCGTGGAAATCGTGGTGAGAGGTTGCTCATAGAGGTTCACCATTTCTTGGGTTTGTTTCACGTGCAAAGGCAACGGATTTATTTTCAATACAACAGAATCTCTTGTGTTTGATGAATCGCTTTGATCAAGTGGCCTTTTCCCATTTCATCGGGTTGGTGGTGTTATGGACGTGGATTTTGTGGCCACCGACCGCCAAGCCGGATAGACCTGTGGTGGTTCCTTTACCACCGCCTCCTCCAAGGCCGTGTCAGATTTACATTCAGTCCATCGTGCCTCCCGACGAAGTGGTTCGGTGGGAAAAGCCGTTGTATATGCCAGCCCCTCCCGAAGAAGAATCACCCGCTCCTTTGATTCCTGTTCCAGCTACATCACTTCAGGCCCGGTTGGCCGAATGCCTGACTCCAGAACACTTGCATCGAACGCTTCGCTTTGAAGAAGATGTGGTGATTGCGGGCACAGAACGGCATGTCTTGTCCTTATTCACAGGGCGAACCGTGCACGTCTATGAGCCCAATTGGGATCGATTCCTCATGATTCATCGCTCTCACGACTTGACGCGGGTGAAATTATATCACGGACTGTTTTCCGAAGAGTTTTCATGGCTTCAGATCGATGCTGTACACGGTCACCTTCAGCCGTACGATCTACGGTACAAGCGACCCTATGACGATTGGGTGGCTTTCAAAACCCTGCCGTTGCCAAGAACCAAAACACACCTCGTGTTTTCATCGGCCCAGTATTATTTGTATTACGCGCGTTTCGAACCTGACATTCTACAAAGGTTTCGACGCGTCTATCTTCTATTGGCTGATTGCAAATAAACATTAGGGTTCGCTCCGCGATCTAATAGTATCTGCACCACCTCTTGGTGACGGTGAATGGAAGCAGCAATCAACGCTCCGTCCTCCAAGGCATGAATGTCTGCGCCGCGATCCAAGAGCAGCTGCACCACCTTTTTTTGACCGCTTGCGGCAGCCCAGCGCAAAGCCCAGTCACAGTGGGCATGGATGTCCGCACCGCGATCCAGCAGCAGTTCCACCAGAGCCTTGTGACCCATGCGACATGCCCAATAGAGTGCTCGGTCATCTTCCGCATGAATATCCGCACCTTGATCCAACAGATAAGCTGCGCAATCTCTGTTTCCATAAGCACACATAGTTTGCAGAATTTTGGTTGCATCCATCAATTTCCGATCCAATACGAATTTCAATTGTGCCACGTTCGCTTTGGCCAACGCGCCATCTCGGCTCTCTTGGTTGAAATGAACAGAATGATCCGGACATATCCTGTACAGCAGATCCAGCAATGGCGAGTTTAGTCGATCGATCTCTTCTTGGCCAAAGTTATACAAGTGGAATAAAATTTCTCGTGCGGTGGTGGTCTCTTCCAAATGTTTCAACTTTTGAAATGACGGATCGGTCTCGAAACATTCCTTGGTATCGGAAGAAAGCTCGGACACACTTTGCAGTAATCCTCCCCATAATTCGGGTGTGGGTGCTGTCATTTTCGAACAATGAAGCTTTGTCATGCAACATTGTCATGGAATATGGCACGAATTTTTATTTCCGGAGGTAGGGCCGTCACACGAATTCATGCAGAATCAAAAATCAAAAAATGGCGGTTTGTACAAGGGTGATTCCGGGGGTGGATGACATCGTCGCACTGATTCCACTGAAGCTTGATGGTGTTCTCGTGGAAACCCGTATGATTCGCACGGATGGTGGCGTGTTGCTGCAATTTTTCCTCGAGGCATCCGACACTTCCTATGATCTCAGCAAAGATGCCAAAGAGTTGGCCATGAGTGTCATCACCAAGGCCGAAAGATGGGGCTGGTTGAAGAACTGAAGTTCACTTCTTTTTCTGGGGAAGGGATGCAAACGAAACAATCTCAACCACCTTCACTCCTAAAGGAGGCAAAGTGGCCTTTTTCTTCACTTTCTTGTCTTGGTGTTCCCATTCGTCCTTTTCGGGTTCTTGTGTTTCTGATTCGTCCTCGTCCAGTTTGGCCCGTTTTCGTTTGGAGGCTTTGTGATACGCAAACATGTCTAACACTAGATCGTTTCGATACACTTTTCCCACCACATCTTTCCATTCAATGCCCGCTTTAGCTCGGGTGAAATCTTTGACTTTGGCTTCTTCTTGCAAGCGAATGATGATGGCAGCACCGTCTAACGTTTCCCGATCCGCACCTGCAATGGATAGGGAGTGTCGATTGTTCTTGGCTATGCTTTCGCTGGAGTGCCAACTCCGGTAATCGGCAGGCGCTTCCAGTGTCATGCTTTTGGGTTCGGAACTTCGGTTAAAGTGAATCATGGTGTCCCGCACCGAACCTCGATACAAAGAGGACGCGGCATGGGCCTCGGCGGGGTTTTTATGATCCATGACATCAAAGTCCGAGACATGGGCTGCCAGTTCGGCCATGGCATCGACAGGCTCGATGAAATGTTCCCAAACCTTTTGCTTCGGGTCCAATCCCATGCTGCAGAAACGCTCCACGTCTTTGGGTTGAGGCAGTCCTGGTTGGCCCTTGATATACTTGGGAATCACATTCCAGGTAATCCAGTCGATTTGATCTCCACCCGACTTCCATTCGTTCTCATAGGACTGCAATTGCAGGGCTTTCTGGCGACGCTCTCGATCTTGGGCCTCAGTGTCGTTCTCGTGTCGTTGCCACAATAAATCTTGCATCACTTCTGCGTCGTTTTGATCGTCTTTGGACGATTTATCGCCACGCAACCGATACAATTCGGGATACATGACTCGTCTCATCGTTTCGAACAAATTGGCTTCTTCTGAATCTTTCCAGTCGTTCAGAAATTGGGCGTCCAATTGATAGAGTAAGGCACCACAATCCCAATCCAATCGATCAAGTAGGGTCTTGACGTCCGAGCGGGAAGGTAGTGTTTTGCGTGGACCTGACGGAGGTTGAACTTTCCAGGTGGCCGACAGTAATTGTTCAATTTCGTGTAGTTGGGGTGGAACACATTTGACTTCTTGACATCGTTTGGAGCGATCTTTCAAGTACGGCTGGATCCAGCGAATATATCCACTGCTCGTCATAATCACCGGGTTGAAAAAGGATTCCTTGTTGGTCTTTGAAAAGAAAAAGGACAAATTTTTAGCCAGGTACGGTTCAATGTCTTCCACCACCACGACCGTCTTTTGGCGCAATTGCACCGTCCAAATTTGGGTTTTCGCCACTTCGAGCGAGACTTTGTCCACTAGTTCCACTCGAAACGTCTTGAATCCCATGCGAAGACAAGTGGATTGGACGCAAAAGGTTTTGCCACTGCCTGTTTGACCCGTCACCAGCAGAATGCGAGGCTGCGATGGATCTTTCATTTGATTGTGAAGGTAGGTTTGGATGCCTTCGCACGTCTTTTTGTGCATGTTGAGCGACACTTGTTCCAAGCATATTTGGCGCAAGGGCACCACGAACGGTTCGGTTTTTTCCACGTGGATATCATTCATCAATGGCTCTTTGACTTCTTTTTCCTTTTTTTCCACTGGAACTGGAACTGGAACTGCCTTCACGGCCTTGGAAGGTTGTTTCTTGGGAGCCTTGTCACCAGAAGCCAGCTTTCGCCATTCGTCCTCGGAAACGGCAGCAAAGTTTTGCTTGGCCACTTGGGCCCCCACGACCGTTTTCGTTTCGGGTGGGACAGGCTTCGGCGCAGGTAGTGCAAACCCTTTCCATTCGCTTTCAGAAATGGTGGCATAGGTTCGTTTCGAAATCGGTTCTCCATTCCACTTGGCTCGACTCATGGTTTGTTGAAGAAAGGATCCATTCATCTCCCGGTTGGTTCTTGCTTGTTTCACGCGTTTTTTTTATAGAGGTCAATTTGCAATCACAATTCCATTGGCACAGAGATTGAAGGATCGATTGTGCTAGTGGCCGTAGCTACAGATTGCACATATGTCGGTGTGAAAGATATACATACTCCCTGAGCTTTCGACAAAGAAAGGTGATTCAATACATCCATTCCAAGCAAGGCCTTGTCGTATGCAGAGTTCAGTTCCGCCACAACCACGTTTTCCACGTGTTCGTAACGTACGGTTACAAATACTGGTTATATTCAGTATGGCCGGAACTGAACACGGTTAAAAAGGCATGTTTACTCATGCATGAGACGCTACGGTTACTTCAACCGCCAGACGACTGGCAAAATGTCACCTTAAACACGTTTGTCCACCACTGTGAGCACCAAACTTTCGGGATCTCCCTTTCTAGCGACTTTATCGACTTCTGGACCAATAAATTTGCCCATTCGTTAGGAAAAACACAGTATCATCGAAAGGATACCACGAGAGGAATGGTAGCAATTTCATTTCATCTGGAGAAACCTCTCTTGGTTGCAACTCCGGTAAGGATTTAATGGATTTTCCTAAGTTTTCCACATGATTGATAAAATCGTCAATTCCATCGTCAGTAATCGAAATAGAGCTGAATCCATCGACTCCAGCGTCTTTTTCGTGATGCCATGAGTTTCTGGATCTGACGTATAATTTTTGACACACTGTAATGACTTCAAGGACATGACGGCACCACTCATACAGTGTTTCTCCTTTAACATCAAAATGATAGCGAACATGACGTTCAATATCATCCCATAGGAACCACTCACGCCCAGAAATGAAATACGGATTCGGGTGTTCCATAAGATGGTCCACGCAATCCTTTGACGTTTCCGACTCGAGGATCATGCGTTGGATCATCCTAACAAAAAAACGGCTGCGATTCATGATTGAACAATCTCCGGATCCTTTTGGCAACGCTACATGGTGTGTCAAAGAAGAGTTATTTTATTGGTTGGATACAATGGTTTCAGGCAAAACATTGCAATCCATTTCTGGGACTTGTTCGTGTCTGTTGAACCAAGCAAGGATTAAACTATAAGTCGCTGGATCAAAGAAGCTTTGTCTAGCTTGAAACCATGTTAGATTCTGTGCCTTGCACAGATTTTCAACAGCACGTTCCATAGTGGAGTAGCATTCATCCTCTTCGAACAGACCACCTCCTTTCTTATGGCAAAACTTGAGGTGAGTTCCGATTGCGACTTGTACTCCATCGGCTGGAGTTAACCGCAATGGTCCAGCGACTGCGAATTCCAGATGATCCCAAAGCACCGACTGAGGGTAATTGATGTTTTTTAGAGAAGAGTCATCTTCGTAATAATTCCAAATGCAAGGCTCTGTACGAAAAACAGATTGAGCATACAGGATTTGAATCTCCGTTCCCGTGAACATACCTTCAGGCGTTTTTCCATCCTCCAAGATCAAGTTTGTGTTTGATGCAACCGTCATGGAGTCGACCAATCGGACTGTCGATCGCGTCATTACGAAGGTGTGCGAATTCTCCAATGCTTGATCAGGCAGCAGCTCCGGTCGGTAAGGAGGAGGAGGTTCGGGGACTATTTGGGCCCATGCAGGCATACGGACCACAATCAAAACGAATGGGGACTGGTTGTCGACCTGTAGATGCACATAGACACGAAGTGCTGAACGCAGATTGTCTCTAACCACGTCAATATCGATCGCTTTGACCAAAGTGTCACCCATAAGCCGATTCGAAAGAAGGTCGAATGCTAGCTCTAAAAACCTTTCTGAGATGTCGCGTTGAAGGTATAAATCACTCAAATTCTTTCCCAGTCTCTCCAACTGGTAACAAATTCCAACCAGCCTTCTATCACTTTGATCCCAAAGACGGTAAACGTGTTTCTCCGCGTCGTCATCGCGAATAGCAAAATAATCTGCAGGTCTGTCACAGTGCAACCCAAGTTGCGACAGATCGTGAGGCTGCACGTGTTTCTGATCAGCCATCTAGGCGTTGATTCCTTTACGAAGTCGGTGCACTCCGGGTGTATTTCGTATGCGACGGGTCACTTTGGTTCCTTTCTCCTTGCTTTGCAGTTCCACGATCAGAACTGTTCTGTCCTTTGATGTACGATGGTCTGTCACGATGAAACCTTCAGGAACTTCCAGGAATACCCAACCACGAAGCACGTTTGATCGAATGGATTCTTGATTCGCCTCAGATAACTTCGCAAAACTTCGGATCACAGAGAAGGTAGTTTGCATCGTTTGTTCATGTCGGTCAGTTGAATTATAGCGAGATTGGCAGTCGCGGTATCATGTACCGGCTTTCATCCGAGTCAGAACATGGCGACGTGTCACATAACAGTGGTTCCTTGAATCCTTGAAAAACAAGTTTGTTATGATGACAAAAACAATGTCTTGTATGCCTCGTCCACTTCTCGAATGTGTTGTCTTGAAAACGACGTCGAAGGGCATTCCATCAAGTTGAGATTGGACACCAAGTTGTAGCCGGGACTATCTTGAATCCACTGCAATTGCTCCAGCACCATGTAAATGGCATGCACCAAGTCGCAGTAAAAGGGCTTCAATTCGGCCGGTGCTTTCATGATGTGCTGCTTGAGCGACTCTGTGAGGAGCATCAGATCACGTTCTCGTCGACCTGCTTTGAATACATTCTTTTCTTCCATCAACCGAATGACCACCAGCACACATACACCATAGATGATGCGAAGATCCTTGTTCTGAATCAATTTGGGAAGTTCGGTTAGCGGCACGCTCCATTGGTTCAACTTTTCATCTTCCATTGAAAACAGTCCCGGAAAGTCACGTTTGAGTTCGGTGGTATCCAATGGAAAGAACCATACGTCGAACTTGTTGTTGTTGAGCAACGGTTGATACCGCACTTCTGCCAATCCTCGCAATTGCTTCGTGATCGTTTCAATTCGATCTTGGGTGGCAGAAGGGACAATGGGAGCCATCGGCGCTGTTCCTGCCGATAAGGATTGATCCAAAAACGTAGTGACCACGTACAAAAACAGCAGAGCCTTGGCCTTGGAGGTGGGAATGGCTGCAAGTTTAGCCACTTGACCGGCGTCGAGTGGTGTTTGTTCTCGAAGAAACGCCGTCATGGAGGAGGTAAAAGTGCCATACATTTGCACAGTGGGTCCGAACGTGGTCTGGGCCAAAAGCTCTCGGTTGCCAACCTCATCCATGGCGGCTCGGAGGGGCAAGGCATCGACAGGTAACACCAAGCCCATCTTTTGGTACAGTTCCTTGAGCCTGGGTAACAATGAGTCTTTGACCAAGGGAGGCGCGGCCATCCATTTCTGAATGACGCGTTCGGTGATGTCGCGAACATTGTCTGTGTTTTTCTTGGCCGGATATCTCCAGTTGGCGAATTCCACAAACAATTGCAAGAATCGTTTCGCACGACTGGTCTCACTCTCGGTGGGATCGGGCACGGGAATGTTGGATGACTGAGATTTCAAGTAGTCCAACATGAGTTTGGTGTGTGCAGTGATGGCGGTAAACATGGTAGATCCCAGAGATTCGACGCCATACTTTTGTGAGGCATCGCTCATCAATGCCTGAACCGCATCCTTGGGATTGATGGGAAGTTTCGGTAATTCAAATCCTAAGGATTGGCGATACAAGGTTTGTAAACGGGTAGAAATCATGGCCAATGTCGAATCATTTTCGTTTGATTTCAAACGATCGTTTGCATCAGTCAACATAGCCTCCATCGTCTTGTCGGGAGACACTGTCAAGACCGTCTCGGCCGGGGCCGCCACTGTCACCAACGAAGACGTGGGCACCAGTGGACGATACGGATTCGCCGGTGGATTGTCGTAACCAGTTCCACTTCCATAGCCCCCGCCATAAACGGACCCACTTCCGTATGCCCCGCCGTAAACGGACCCACCTCCGTATCCCGCGCCATAACCTCCACCTGGTCGAAAGCCTGCGGGAGCGTTTGCGAATGGTGCAAGAGGTGGGAGCGGGGCTGGAGCCATGGGTCCACCTCCGTAGGCCCCGCCGTACCCACTTCCACTTCCGTATGCCCCGCCATAACCGGGGCCACCTCCGTAGGCCCCGCCGTAAACGGATCCACTTCCGTATGCCCAACCATAGCCACCACCCGGTCGAAATCCTGTGGGAGCGTTTGCAGGGATCGGGGCTGGAGCCATGGTGCCCACAGGGCCATTCGTTACGACGGGAAAGCCATTCATTCCGACAGGAAAGCCATTCATTCCATAAGGAGGCATCATGTTTCGGTGGATCATAGTTCCAGGATTGATCCGATTCAGGAATTCTTTGGCAGCTTTGATGGTAATATCGCATTGGGTAATGAGTTGGCGGTAAGCCGG
The DNA here is from genome assembly GCA_937996605.1 of uncultured Oxalobacteraceae bacterium. GTDB lineage: Bacteria > Pseudomonadota > Gammaproteobacteria > Burkholderiales > Burkholderiaceae_D > Undibacterium. The sequence continues at coordinate 8,811 of CALKVB010000515.1, forward strand.
GAAGTTGCTTTGGGTCACTGGTTTGACCACCATGTCTCCGCCTTGTAGCAAAGCCAAAGCAGCGCCTGAAGCAGGATGACCACGACTAGCTCCCCACAACGCCATTCGTCGTAATAGATCCACGCCAAAGCCAATATGTTTAGAACTGCGCATAGTCTGTTCCAGGAACGATACAGAATCCATACCGGGCATAAACTTTCCATCGCCATCATGCAAGGCATAAATGTATCGCTGATCGATCCAAAAACGAACCAACTGCTCCAGATCCGCTTGATTGGTCATCGCCATAGGATCATCGGCCACCCAAACCCAGCGTTCTAATTCGGCATGCACTGCATTCACCTCTTCTTGTCGCTGTCGATAACGCAGTCCCATATTACGCAAGTGTTGAATGTAAGGATCGTTCATTACCATGTTTTGGTATTTGGGCCAATAGTCCGTAGCCGAATACTCGGGTGGCAATCGACGTTTCAATTCGCTTTCGGTCTGATGCATCCAGACATTGAGTTTGGATGAAGTCCACTGCGGATTTTGCACCACGTCGAGCACTCGATTCACGGCGTCGCGAAGTGTAGCCACAGTTGTGGGATCATGCTGAAAGATTTCTTGCAATGAATCCAAGAATCCGACGTACAAAATGGCTGCCAAACGGGTGTCTTGATCCGCGTAATTTCGATTTGGGTTTTGGCCGTTGATATGATTGGCATAGTGGGATCGCGAAGCAAAAAACATGTTTGATAAACGCGAGCAGTCCGCGGTCCGACATTGTTGTATGGCGCTTTCATACGACACTTGATCGACGAAGCGCAGTTGAAGGAAATACAGGGTAAGAATAGAACAATCGCGACGGATGGCGACCGGTCCAGCCGCAGGGCGTTTGGTGGTCAATGGAATCTCGCTGATTTGATGGGCAACATCGATCAATCCCTGGAATGGAGAGTAGGTCTCGGGAGACGCAAACCCGGGATCGAAGTATTCAATAGTGCGTGACGATTGATCGATGAGTAAGACTCGCCAACGATCGACCAACCACAAAAATGCCACGTGGAAGCGCGCGAAAGTCCATTGACCTTTTAAATTTTGCATCATGGTATTCATCCAATTGGTGTCGCTTTCTGCAATTCCCAGCACATTAAGTTGACGTCCCATGCCGTCGGTCAAAAAGTGCTTGTATCGTTCCAGAATGGCGGCAATGTCTTGGCTCCCCAAGTTTTGCTTCATTTCCGGCTTGAAACTCATCTGCAAACTATGCAACAGCATAGCTTGGGAACGAACATGACTCATAAACGGAGTGGGATTGGTGGGCTCCAACAAAATCCACTTGGCCTCGTCAGGGCTGATGGCGGCTGTGGCCCCGTCGATGCCACTGTGTTTGCTGATAAGAAACATGTACTTGGCCCGAGCTGACGTGTAGGACATGGCAATCCGATTCACATCTCTTCCGCTCATTTGCATGAACCGTTTCCATTCGTCGAACAAGAGTTCGGTCTGGGCTTCAGTGAGACATGAGTTTTCAATCACAGGGGTTTTTCGTAACGTCTCTAGGAAACACGTCATGTTTCTTTGATACATGGTATGGGAAAAACTTTTCTGGACGTTCAAGAAAAGACGCACATGGAAACCGAGACCATCTTTTACATTATCGTGACCAGTCTCTTTGGACTGTTTGTCTTGTACATGATGTGGTGCTTGTATCGAGCCGTTTACCCCGCCACCGCACAACGCAAGTTGGATCCTGAAGATCGCAATATTTTGCAGAAATTTTACTCCAGCTCGTCCACAAGAAAACCATGAGCTATGCTCTGCTTCCGCGAGAAGCTCGCATCATGCTGATGAATTCCTACAATACGACCGGAAATCCCAATGCTTCTCCTGGTGACATACTCTTGTCGCAGCAAGCCTACCACGAAAAACCCTTTGCAGAAACCGTCTTTGGCCAAAGCTATGTCCATTTGGACGACGCGCAACGCGATTATGCCCAAGTCTTGCGAAATCTAGGCCGAGTGGAAAACGTGTCCAACACATGTGTTGTGCTCATGCCCTTACTCGTAAAGTTTGCCGGAGAAAAGGATGCGTACATCCCGGTGCGTCTGGGATTAGGCGCAGAACTGCAAAAAACCATTGGAGTCCCAGACATGTTGATCAGTTTTCACAGCGAGAGCAAGGCCATCACAGTGAGTGTATGCGAGGTGCAGAAAGAGCGGATCCTACTGTTTCGAACGGCCATCGATTGTTTGTATTCGATGACAGCCGATCGGCCATTGACCATTTTAAACTTTCAACGTTTGTACGATGATGTCAGGCTGCGAGTGCTGAAAGCCAACACTTTTCGTGTGTGATGCGAACCAAATAAACCACCCATGAATTCCAAGGAAGAATTTCCATTAAGTGCTCAATATACCTTGTTGAATGCCATTCATGAACATCTTCAGAATGAAGAATACGCTTCGGCGGCTTTGCTGGGTCGAACAACCATGGATTTGCATAAAACGTTTGCTTGGGATCCCTATGTGACCCAGACGGTACAGACTGTGACTGAATCTTTGGAGAGACAATCCTTCACGTTTGCCGAAATCAAGATTGCCCCATTGCATCAAACGCTGGACCAAATGTACGACGAATGGGTCCAAGGTCACACGGAGATTCTCAGCCGGGAACTGACTCAAGCGGGATTGACTGAGGCGGAAAAAGCAGAATGGCGAAAACGCTTTGGTGTTGATGGTAGCAGCAAGATGAAAGTCTTGAGTAAAGCCAATCCTTCGGCACAAGAGCTGGGGTTTGTCAAGGTCATTCACGAGCGTGTCACGAGAGATAAGATGAAAACCGTGAAAACCTATCTGAACAATGGTAACGTACAAATGGTGGCGGACTTGATTGGACTTCCCTTTGAACTGTTGCAAAAGATATGGAAGTTTGCCGGAACGTCCGAATTGTTAAATGTGATTCAGCGAGCTATGTTGTATGACTACTCGGAATGGGTCTTTTATGTGATGCTCATTACCAATCTTCACGTTCTTTTGTGTATCGTGATCCACTTGTTTGGGGCCAACGGAGCCGCCGTGATGGCATCGTTGGGTATGTTGGGACTGTTGAAAAGTTTGCTGCTCCCAATGCTCATTTCCATCATGTTCAAGTATGGGTTACAGTTGTTCGAAACACTGGTGGGAGGAATGTTTTCGGAGGAAGCCAAAGAAGGTGCGAGTCTTGCCTATCGCTTGTACTTGAACTTTAAGTTTATCGTGTCGCTCCCCAGTTTCATTGTGTATATGGTGGGTGGGCTGTCGACCATGTTTACGTTTGATTGCATTCGTATTCTGACTCAAGATCGCGACTGGTGGAACATGATTCGGGCCTTTATGTACAAGACGTGCACGTTTGCAGCCAGCTATTTCGAATCCACGTTTTCTGTGGATCCAGCGGTGGTCTGCGCTTTCCTTCACGCCGATGTTGATCCTTGGAGTATTCTGGGAGTTCCCAAGGGTTCCAGTATGGAAGACGTCACGAAAGCATATCAAACACTTGGAGCTCAATACAATCCGGATTCAAACAAGGGAGTGGATCCAAGTATATGGAGAAAGATTACCAACGCGTATCAAAAGATTCAAGCGGATACCAAGCCATAACATCACTTCTTCCGACGGTGTTCGCTCACAATAATCTCCTTCAGCTTGACGATAGAGATGGCATGGGTACTTCCCGCGTCGACAAGGCGCTCATAAGCGCAATGCTTAAAGAAATGCAAAGCATTTCCCGCCACAACACGAATTTCCACGACAAAGAAATCACCGGAACGTCCTTGGAGCTTTTTCAGTTCTGCTTTTTGCGTTCGCAATTGCTGCTCCAGACTGCGAATATACGTAACAATATGAGCTGGTACATCATGGCCATAGTCGTAAGGTTGGTCATCGTCAGGCTCAACTAGCGTGTCTACTGGATGAAGGAAAACCGCAATCAGGTTCACGGGTTTCGGTTCTATGCTTTGTAAAAGGCGATCGCAAAGAAGCCTGCGAAGTTCATCGCGATGCGGACGGGTCAATTCTACACCCGTCACTACCCCAACACGCTTTTGCTCATGCGCTTCCTCCGGAAGTATTGAGCTACTCGCAGTCGTCGGAAGCTTCACGCGCGCGAGATAACCGACGTCTTTCGCCTTCTTTACAATAACTGGTGTTTTCCCGTCGCGATGAAGGGATATCACTGTCCCGGCAAATTCGGTACGCACCACGTATTGGACACCCGCATCATTACGTACAGCACACACCGCATCGCCGATCGCAATTTCTTGATCCTTTTGAACAAAAAATTCGACAATGGTCCACGCTTTCTTCGTGTTCGAAGGCATGTCCAAGTTGATGTTTGCAACGTCTTCAATCCCGGTCACGGGTCCTTGATCATGGATACCTAGATAAATCGAACCACCGTCACTTCCCGTTAAGTACCCGTTGAGAAATCCGCAAACGGTTTTGCCTGTTTCGTCTTTCGTTGCATGCTTTTTCGCCGCATCGAAACTCATCGGTGCATTAATGTTTGCACCGCCTTTGAATTCAACGTCGTTTCCTTCTTCCAGCTCGAAAATTCGACCCTGGACGAAACGCTGCTTCGTATCGAGTGCACGGTAAAGCTCAAACGCCTCTTCGCACACGACCGATGCCTTACGCAATAAGAGTTTCATGCACTTGTTGACGCACCACTCGTGTTGAAAATCATTCGTAAAAGACGCTTGGTACGTAACCTTCGTATCTTTCAGAAAAACGATGGTCCATCCGTTGACACTGTTCGCGGTGACCTCATGGCCGAAATCGAGTAAGCCTTTTTGCTTCAGCGCTTCCATTGCACTCAATGGTGAGTGCTTTCCTCGAGCATCTGCTTGAACACGCGAGTACTCTCGCTCAGATGAAACCACTGCACTCGATGCTGGCCCAGTAGTAACATGTTCTTTCCGAACATGAGTGACGTTGTGTTTAGCTTCGATTTGCCATCGTGAGGGTGGAATTTGTCCCAGTTCAGTCATGATCTGAATCGCCACGTCGACTTCAGCCTTTGCTTTCTTTGTGTAACACGCTTTTGAATGAATTGAAATAAGCGCGCCTGTCACGGGGTGCGAAAAGAGTTTCTTTCCCACAAATTGGACCGTCTTCGTGTGCACGCCACAAGGTCCGACGTCAATGCACGGGCTCGAATTCGGAAAAAGGTCGAACCATTTCGTTCGAAACCATTTAAGGATGGGATCAGGATTCCAGATTTCCCCAGTACAGTTCAACACAATCTCGTACGGAGGAGCTTGCGCGCCTTCTTTCATCGAGAATGCATGTGTGTTCTCCATTTCGAACCTGTTTTGCACTTCCAATGCACGCGGCAATCGCCGGAATATTAGATTTTGAAGATTCTATTATCCAATTTTGACCATACATACGGTGGCGAACTCCAGTCATGCAATCCATTCAAGATCGACGCGCTTTAAAAAATAAAACCACTTTCTTGAAAGTAAAGTCAGAACATAAATATTCGCCAATCTTCAAATGAATCAAGATCTGAAAATATTACTTGACTTTGTTCACACAACTTTCGTCGGGCAAGGCTGCGATGAATGTCCAGTTTGTATGCAAGAAACTCTGACTGTTCCTTTTTGCTGCGGTCATGCTCTATGCGGTTCGTGTCTTGCCGGAATCTGGAGAACTGGAATTTCGCCAATATGCTGTCCACTTTGCCGATCCATAGCTTATGTGGAAATGTATATCGGTTTACTCGATGGAAAAATGCGTTGGAAAGAAGTCGGTCGATGTAGTGAATGCGAACGCCGTGAATGTGTGATTGTGAGATGCTCGCTCAGCGAACGAACAGACAGGTGCCTCCAATGTTTTTTCTCAAGTGATACGTGTTGGTTCCGGCATATGCATGATATCAAGATTGGATGGCGTGTGTATGATGGACCTTTCAATCATATTCTGTCACTGGAGTCGACGTCGCAAGAATGCGAAACGAAGGATTGCAAGTGTCTTCTTTGCTTTAGCGAAGATCGATAAAAAGACTAGCACATTCGAGGACCTTTCAACCATTGGAGATTGAAGATGGCGGCAAATTTTCCAAGCTGTTGGAGTTTTGCATGACACTTTCGATCAAGATCTTCAGCTAATAAAAGTTGGTGCACTGTGAGACGGTGCGATCGCTCGCTCCGTGATCTTGAAGAACATCTACCACTGATAACTTAGCTGATACGACACTGCGCCAATCATCCAGTCTTATCGAGCAAACTTCTGCTCCGTTCATCAGTAGGTATCGAACGCATTCGAGCCTGTTGTGAAGCATAGCAAAACGCAGCGCCATATTTAAACTCTCGATGGATGTCGTTCTCTCTTGTACCAGCATTACCATGGTATTGATATGCCCATTTTTTGCCGCATACGCGAATGCAAGATTGTTCGATGGGTCAACATGGACACCTTGATCGATTAGCAGTTTAACAGCATGCAGTTGGTCTTTTGCTGCAGCGTATTCTAATGCACGTGAAGCCTTGTCCCTGACGAGCGTCACATTGTCCAACAACATTCTCATTATCGATAGTCGACCCGCACATGCTGCCTGCACAAGAGCTTCACCATCTAACGCGCAAGAATTTGCACCTTTTTCGAGTAATACTCGAACGATATCCTCAAACCCGAGTTTAGCTGCGATACATAATGCTTCATCATGATGTACATGCATATCACCGCCTTGCTGAAGCATTAGTTGCACCATATGTACCTTTCCCGACCTCACCGCAGACAACAAGCACTTGTTGGGCCATTGCACTTCTGGTAAACGTTCAGCGGCAAACTTCACCGCGCTTCCGTAGCATATTGGATAAAACAAGGTCGAGAAATCCGGTTTTGCAAGAAGCACGAAGGATGTCGTGTCTTCTTTAATATCAGTACCAATGAATGCTTTTACGAGACCGTCCAGCAGAGGAGAATTGATGTAGTTAACATCTTGGACGCTGAGTGTCTGGATGATTGAACCAATCTGAGCACACGAGCAGCACTTTTCCAGTGAATGTATAGCACCGAGTATTCGACTTTGTCGAAGATCGAACGGAGTATCCGTGACGCCACAAAGTGAAACAAACTCACCATACCATCCTTCCCAAAGTTCACCTGTAAGCATATTACTATAGATGAAAAGATTACTTATTGCGTAACTGATACTGTTTTACTGCCAACCGAAAAAGTTTATCACAACATCGCGTTTAGTAAATCTTCTTTCATCGAAAGGAACTCCGGTCCGTCAGGATATATGACATCGCATTCAAAATACTTACGAAAGATGGCGCGTATGCTCGTCGTATCATCGGTGGGAGGATTATGCGACAGCAGCTCTATCAGCTTCTTTTCAAGACTAAGTCCGAAAATGATGTCGCCCAAGAGTGAAGCAATCGGCTTGCAATTCAGCAGTGTGTAGTTGCGCAGAAATCGTTCGTCCTTTTCATCGCTGCATACAGAAAGCTCAACGAGCCTTGCGGCGATTTCCCTTAACTCTTTTGCGTCTTGCTGCTTCAAATCATCAACAGCGGCCGATTGTTCCAATACCCGAACCATTTCTATAATCACGTTTGCAGTCGAGCTATGACTTTCTGATGCTGCGGTCAATGATGCTACGGCTGTAGCAACTTCGAACTTACTGGCTCTGAAACTGGTGGGTCGTCCATAAACACGACTTTCCAAAAGATGGCATGCATACTCGTAGGTGAAAAATGAAATACCGTTCCGAACTCTCTCCCGAAACGTGTCAAAAAATTTCGAAAATCGTTTGTCACTTCCCGCAGCTCCGAACTGCTGCACAGCGAGCTTTCGCCAAAACAAAAACATTGGTGGCGTCCAATACAGATTTTCCAGTTCTGGTACTCCGTGTTGTGCAACACATCGATCTGGTTTTTGTCGAAAGTTTCGATCCAAATCGCAAAGTCCATAATACTTTGAAGGCAATTCGAATCTGAGAACGTCTGCGCTACTCAAAAGGCCAGTAATTTTCTTGAAGACTTCACTCTTGTTCTTTCCGCTGTCCCGTTTCTCGAAAGTTCTAGCTTCTGTTGCTCGCACCTGTACTTTATCGGGATCAAAAATCCGTGAAAAAATCTTGTAGTCCGACTTGTCGTACGTGCCTTCGACGTACAAAACGATGCGCGATTCCCCGATCATGTCGAGTAGTAACTCTGGAGAATACGAAACGTACTGAATCCGTGAGGACTGCAGTGCGAACATGGCGCGAGATAAACAACGAGTCGAGATGGTTGATTGAAGTGGATTGTCTAACACCCCAGCACCTGGAGACGTCGCTGCCATTGGCGAGACAGATGTTTTGCGCGGCGGTGTACAAATCGCTCCGGCGGGAAAGGATCTGATGAACGGAGTTGCAGATGCTTCGAAAACTACCGAACGAAAGCTGTCCCTTCTAGAGATAGTTTCAATAAGATGAAAGTCATGCGTTGCTATAACGAATTTCGCGTGATGTGAATGACGTCGAAAGATTGCATCGAACAGACCCGTGTATAACCGAGGGTGGAGGTTCGATTCTGGTTCGTCGAGAACAAAGACAGCAGGAGTTGTGGGTTGAGAAATAGACCAGAGGAGCAGTCGAAAGGCTTGTCGCAACCCATCTGAAATATCCTCGTACGGAAGTCTAATACCCGAAGTGCCACGCATGAAGACAAGTTCCCACGAGGTCATCTTTGATGTGGTGTCTTGTTCACATGGGATCCATTCTGAGGCAGTCGCGTTACGAAATTCGTCGTACAATTGCTGTCGCATTTCTTTGGATAGCTTACGCAAGACAGTGTCATCGGTGGTTGGCAACTTCACCCGACGGTGACGGTTCTGACCATACTTGTCGGCAGGTTCGTCCTTGTCGATCACTTTCATCGGACGGACAAGTGTAACATACCCGCATTGTAGAGCCCACTTCGCCAGGAGAAGCGACTTGCCACTACCGTTCTTACCTATGATGAAAACAGTATTGACGAACCATGGAACGGAATGAAATGACAAGCTCGTATCTGAGACACTCTTCAATTCATCGTCGGCGTCGGGCGAAGGTGTCAAATCCTTCGGAAACGTCCATGCACGCACATTGAACGTGCCCTGATCGACAAACTCCACCGGAACGTATAGTTTTTTATCAGAGATCAGCGTTTCTCTCAAACTTCCAAACACGTTTTTCGGGTCCTACATTTCAAAGGACCATAAGAACAAAGCTCCACATCGAGAAAAGTAAAATAGTACCGAATAGGAAGCAAAACGGGGCGACGAGTCGTGATCAGATGGTGTATCTATCGATTCTCTGTTCGGAAGGTCTCCATATTCCCCTGAAATGTATTTCACGTACTTCAGCGATACGTGCGCTCCCAACGGAAATGTTTCTGGTCTTTCAGACTGAGAAATCGACACGGATACGACATACTGCATGTTTGCACGCAAGTGGGGGCGTACCCCGGTATGTGAAAAATATGCCGGTAGGGGTTTATTTTAATTTCGTCGGATCATACAACAAACATGATCCACGCTAATCCGACCTGATCCACCAACGCCATTCGTAGAGTGACATTCAAAGTCAATGATTTCTCAATTTGTACCACGGAAAATGGTTCATTTTCTCGATGATGATGACTCAATAGTAAGCTGTCCTTGTTTTCGCAAAAAATCGGCGAAGTCGCTTTCTTTTGCGGTTGGCCAGTGTATCTACGTTTACTTTTCCGTTTTACATTAGCCTAAAGAACTTTTCCAGTTCATGATGGTCGGAGTCATCCTTTTTCCCAAAATCATTCCGCTTCGTGATCATACTTGGGTATCATAAGTTTGTGCATGATGAACGGGAACCAAGTTCTCTTTTCCCAATTGTTGGACGCGCCCATGCAATACTTCCATCACGGTGTCAAAGGCATCGATTTCGTTGGGATCGGGATACATGTCTTTCAAACTGGAGGGTCGCCGTTGATGCGACCAGGCGACAACGCCCACACCGTGAATGTGGACCCAACGCTCATGGTAAATCAAGTCAAAGTGCTTGTACGAGATGCTAAACACGTCTACATGCGGCATCGACCACGGTGTGGTGGTGTGGCGAATCAACCACGATTTGTCGGGTTTGGTGCTCAAGAGAGCATTGGCTTGATACATGTCGATGGGATGAACAAAGCCGCAGCGTTCCAGTGAGGCTAGATCGACAAAGGCTCGCACTTCCTCCAATCGTTCTGAAAACGATGGCTGATCCACCAAATGTTTCCACCAGTTTTGGGTGATTTCGTTCTGTTTTTGGAGGGTCATATAGCCACGTTTGATGTGTGCATAGTTGCGCCAACACATGTGTTTGTAATCCAGATACCGATGAATATACACGGGCATTTCTCGCTTACGCTCCATCACTGCTTGAGTTCGGTAGGCCATCACCACATCGCTCTCGTATTGGCGGACCAGCGTGACTCCATGAAAAGAGCTTTCGTCGGTGTAGTCGTTGGAAGTGGCCTCGATGTCATACAACATGTTGGCATACATGCTTTGCGGGGTTTCCACAATGACCGCATCGTACAAGGACACTTTGGGCACAAAAGGCTTGGCCATGGGTTTGTTTGGAAAAATGACGTATGTTTCTGTTTGACGTGCCGATCACAGATTTTTTATGTTTACGCTTCCTTCTTTGGCTCGAGGTTGTTCCTTCACCGAAAACTGTCGATGTGCCATTCATCCTTACAAATGATATGAAGGGGCAATTTCGAGTAAATCACTATTTCAAAGAGCCTTTGCCGCCCAAGTACTTACCCATTCTCAAGTTAGTCCAGTGGGCATTGCCTTCTGAGTGTAACTCTCTGGAGGGAATTTCAGACGCACGTTGATAAAATCGCAAGACCGCTTTTCAGAAAAAATCCTGTACCAACGGATTTGCACACTGTACGAATGGACACTCACACCGAACCCGTCATTCAATCGTTTGCCACATCCACATCGACCGATGAAGGTGACAACCCGCAGCCTCTTTGGACTAGCAAGACTCTAAAGCGTCTGTCTGCCGTTGAAGACGATGAAGTAGATCATCGGATGTCATTTCAAGAGGCGTCTAAGTTGTGCGCTCAGAAAGGAATGGATCTCTCATATCTTGTATGGGGTGAGAGTTCCGAACGCGAAATACCGTGGTTGTTACACAAGCAAGATTTTACGCAACTTGCTCTGGTGTTACAATCGCGTCATGCACTCGTCAGAGCTCATGAACTTTTTGGTGAAAAGCTAGGTTTATCTCTCGTTGCGTATGCAAACAACCCCGTGGATCAGTTTTCCAGCGATAAGTATATAGTCGCTGTGGCAGACTTTATGGGGGAGGTTTTTGACCATCCAGCCATGGAATTTCTCAACGGGAACGAGTTCTTTGAGAAATATGACTCGGTGTGGACTCTCATCTTCCAAAACAACATACAGCATGACATGATCAAGCAAGCATTGGATTATGTGGTTGAACGAATGCACAGCGCAACTGGAGCCGGCTCTGAGTCGAAAAGTATGGTCCGCGAACCAAATGCTGCATCTAGCTCTGTTTCGATACCCGAACGCAAAGACGCTTCTGCTGTGCCAGGTGTTAGTAATAGAGATGACGTTGTCTCCTCACCAGAAAGTGCATCCAAAGCAGCATCAAAGCGCGAACGATCTTCACTTGCGAAAAAGTCCGAAGCTTCACCAAGTGAGCATATGAAGCGACGTCGTATATCATGAACACGATCCTTCCGAAACCATTCTCGGTGTTGATCAAAAACTGTCAATGAACTCACGTGATTCACGGATGTTCAGGTACCATTCTTCCTTCCAAATAAAACTTTTCGTAAACTTTTGAAATCGTTCAAATGGAAACTTTGAAATATTTTAGATCTCCAGTTTTTTGGACCCGAAAGGTTGTGGGTGGAATTTTTGGCAAACGATTTTCGGACACTTCGAAAACACATGATTTTTGGATTGAAAGTTTTGGAAGAAGGAAGGATGGCGATTCAATGACCGGAAACTTTTATATGAGGAACACAGGTTTCGAGAGGATAGTTGAGGGATGGTGACCCGATTAGTGGCTCCGAAACACGGGATCATTCTTGCGTATTGTGATAATTCTTTAATGGGTGTTTGGATTTCAAAAAGTCACAGATCAGTCACAAGATCTCATCGCTATTCTTAGATTGAAGCGCGAGCTTGTAGATCAAAGTTGAAATAACTCCTCGCTTTGTATTTTTCCGGGGCGCATTGCAAACAAGCTTGGCGAACATGGCGGAACGAAATCCTACCAACATCACGATCCATTGTTCTGCAATCTCCAGAAGTGCGGTGAACGTTTTACAACTGGACAAAGTTGTCGTCGAATGGGACCAAGGAAGCGAATCCGAAATCGATGTTGACGAGAATGAACAAGTTTTTCCTGAAGGTGACCAAGATGAATACACCGAAATGGAAGCATCTGCACGTGCGATTCTGCGCGACGTCTACCCCGGAATCGACTGGGATGGAATCAACATCGAGATTGAGAACGAAGAGGACGAACCCGACAACACTTGAATCCAAGTCGTCTACGTGCCTTTCGGCATCATCATTAAGAGTTCTTTTTGAACATCCGCCATCGTCCAAAGCTTCTTTTCGGCTTTCTCTCCGAATCTGCGTGCGCCTTTCTCGTGACCGATAAATAGCACATACGCCTGTTCTGCCTCAGACGCCTTGACATGCGAAAAATGCTCTCGAACATCAATCCTTCCAGGTCGAATCATGGCTGGGTCCAACTTTTCTACGTGATTTGTTGTCATGATGACCAGACTGTCTGTCTGTGCAACGACACCGTCCAGCGCGTTGAACAAATCCGAAAATGTTACTTTCGTTCGAGAATGGGACATGCTCCGAGAATCCGAATCGCTCGCACCAAAAGCGACATCAATGTCTTCGAACAAAATAATAGAACGCTCGGTAACATTCGAAAGCAACTGAAACACATCTGAACAATGTTGTAACATTACAACGTAGATTGGTAGGATGAACTCAGCAGCAATCCTCCGTACCAACGTAGTTTTGCCCGTTCCAGGCAATCCTTCAAAAAGATAGCCTCTCCGATATGGGATGCCACTGCGAATATAGCGGTCCTTTGCATTCAAAAAGGAACGCACGTCCTCCAAAATTCGTTCTGTTACACCTTTCGGTAAAATGGGCAAATGTTTCATACATAATTCTTGTGGTGAATAACGCTTGCGAACAGAAAAGCGTCTACTGCCCGATTCATTCTGATAAACCACAATGGTTCGGGTGCAGCGCAAGCGTTCTTCCGTGATTGCTTCTTCGATCAGCAAATCCAATAGATTCTTCTGGAACCAAAAAGTGGACAAAACGATGTGCTGTTTGCCTTCGCGCGCGCCTTCCGTTCTCTCTTCGGAAATCGAGACCCAGATGGAGCGATCTCGAAACCGAATGCGATGCGCTCCAAAGTCTGGTATTTTGATAGTTTTCCATTGAGAACCATTCCCAAAGTATTCTCGTTCTGTGTCAATCCGTAAAGTACCACTCTTGACTTTGCAATGTTCCAAAAAACGCAGAATACTCATGCTTAACGTTCCCGGTCCGTAAATATGTAGGCTGGACAATACAAGCCAAGGTATTTTTCTCCACAAAACGTCAATGCGATGCAATCCAGTTCCGATGAACATAAAAACAATCGCATTTCTGACCGTAATAGGTATACTTTCCCAAAGTAAAAACAAGGACCGAATCCAATCACCTCCCATTTCGAACATTTTGAAAGTGCACTTCAAAAGTGATGTTGCTATGAATTTTGAACGTGAGCTTCAAAGGTGAGCAATTTTCATTTTGAAAAGTCTTTCAGACTTGCATGCAAAGAAGATAGTCTTTTTTATTGCGATGTTTTAAACCCGTTTTGTTCCTATACGATTCTTTATTTCGAACGTGTCTCACGCACGGTGTTCTTGTCACCATCATTCCAAGCCTATTATTGGTGCTGATCTAAAACTGTCATTTAACTAACGTCACTCACGTAAAAAGATGTGCCATTCTTCCTTCCAAATAAAACTTGTCGTAAACTTTTGAAATCGTTCGAATGGAAACTTTGAAAGATTTTGGATCTCCAATTTTTTGGACCCGAAATGTTGTGGGTGGAATTTTTGGCAAACGATTTTCGGACACCTCGAACACACATGATTTTTGGATTGAAAGTTTTGGAAGAAGGAAGGATGGTGATTCAATGACCGTACAATGATGCATTCCGACCGCATGTTTCGAGATAAGAGCTGAGAGGTACATGGAAGTATGGTGACTCGATCAGTGGTTCCGAAACACGTACATGTCAAGTGGGTGTTCAAGACAAATTTGGATTTCAAAAAGTTTTACAAAGTACGCAGAAAAAGTTCTACACGGTGATTGGTATGCTAGGCATAACGAATAGAACGCGTGGCAGAAGGTTCTTACGACAATATTTGTCGTCAAAAAATGCATACTGATCGTAGTCCCGTATTGGATGCATTCTGGAAAAAGGATGTTCGGTCGGATTTGCCAAAACTGGACCGAAAACAAACTGGGCATTATTGTATCCATCGGGTAATTCAAGTTCCGGATCTGAGTCGTTGTCATTACGACAATAATAGACCATGCGCTGCCATGATTCGTTTGCGTCTCGGAAAATCAGACCCTCACTGTCTTCGCCGGTGAACTCAAAAGCCACAACTGTGGGATCGCCTCCGGTGTACGCATGAATGCCTCCCTGCTGATGCATAATGCGTCGGCATGCTTGAACTGCTCGTTCAGCAGCTTGCCGAAAATTCGTTGTGCAATAAAACGCAGGCATGCGGCAAAAGTCTTGCAAGCGGTATCCCTTATCAACGCGAATTCGGTCATAAACGAATAAGGCATGAGCTTCGCATGTGCCATGGTAGATAATCCGTGCTTGTGCTCGTTCTTTTGCGTCTTGCTGTTCAAAAGCTGCATCCAGTTTGACAGACAGATGATCTGTCGGTACAAAGCATGAATAGACTTTGTTGCCAAGAGATACAGATACGGTTGTGTCGGGTGTCTTTGCGAGTTTCGCGAGCCCTGGAGCAGCTTGTAAAGGACACACAGAGATTAAGAAATCGAGTTCCTCAAGGGAGTTGATGGCGACCAATCCAACTTTCATCACGGGAGGATGGACGGCAGAATTTGTTGCCGCAAACCATGCGTCCCGATGGTCTGCAAACGTAATACCATTCACTTCAATAACTGGATTCCACGTTTCGGTTAGACGATTGCTTGAGAGAGGATCGACCATGGTTGATAAAGTAGGCGAATGTTGACTTGAAGCATTCGGCATTTTGGTTTCTTCGACATCGTCACTTGCCTCCATCTTAGAAAGACTATCGTCTTTGTATGCAAGCGCGCCAGGATTGTCTTTGTCTGAACACCACATAGCCATGAGCACGGCCTCATGTAAACATCTTTAGTTTCGAAAACAAGAAACCTTACGTGAGCTTTTTCGGGTCTTTCCAAGCTTGCGACGTTGATTTTCATTGCTAAAGTCCCATATCGCGTCAGCAAAACGCTTGAAGTTATCTTGATCGACGTATTGTGATCCAAACTTGTACACTGCGCGCAAATGCTTGCACAATTGACGCATAGTCGAGAATCTGGAACAACTGCACGAAATTGACTTCTCCAACAAACGGACCGTAGCAGTCGATCCGCGGGTGTCGGAAGCAAAAAACTCTCCTGGAAAATGATATGCCAACCGCACTGTTGCAGCAATATCGCGCGCTTTTGGATTCCGGTCAATATCCATGGGCATCACATCCTTGGCTGGGGGCATTCCCGCTGGGAGGGAAACCGAATGCAACCTATCGAGTGTAGAGCCATATGATTTGGTCGGCGTCGCTGCTACAACTTGTATCATTCGCCCATTGAGCGGAGTGCCCGAAAGCCGTAAGGCTGCCATCGCAGAGGCGGAAGACGCATACTCGATCCGGTAACGTGGATTATCGTCCCATTTAACAAAGTCGCTCCGCACAATCGAACCACATTCCGAGAATACACTTTTCAAGCCCGCTTCATCCAGGTTCGGTGCGAGATTCGACACAAAAACCGTGTTTTCCGTTGTCATCTCGAATCGTTGGATACTGTACTCACGTGTTTAGGGTTTCGAGTCGCCCAGAATCAAGGTTCGATCACCCACGATTTCAACAATGATCCCGAGTGGCTCGATTCAGTTTGATCACGTTTCCTCTCTATTTTTAATTTAGCGTGCCATGTCTCGTTGTAACGTTAGCCGTGTGGGCGAAAACGTGGTTTTCCTGTTTTGGAAAATGCGTGCCAGTGCAACAAGCAATCACTTTTGCGTCATTTTCCGAATTCCATGCCAAACATGATTCAGTTTCCGTACAGTCGACTAGTGCAATGCGCTCTTCTAGTTGTTGCGCTCGTTTTATGGATAGTGGCCACAGCAGAACCGTATTGGGTACAGAACTTGGTTACTGATTATGAAGGAAATGCTTTTCGGTTACATTCTGGAATTTGGAAGCAATGTGTAGATGGTATTTGCAACGTTTACTCTTCTTACAGCTACGAACTTCAACGAGAAATCAGCTTTCACTCGAAGATGTACACTGCACAAGCTTTTTCCACATTGTCCGTGTTGACTGTAACGTCGACAATCGTCGCCAACTTCGGATCAGTCAAAATCTTCCGCGGACTTGGATTGTTGTCGATGTTTTTCATGTTAACTCCTATCATCATTGTGGGGGCCTTTGTCAAGAGATCCATGGCTGATGTACCGTTCGGCACGAGTACAGAAAAGACATCGTTCGGGCTATCATTCGATCTTGCTATCGCTGCAAATGTTCTTTCTTCGGCGGTCATTTTGTCATCCTTTTTCATCAAAGCGAGAGATTCGGTTTTCGCAGATTTTCAATACGGACAAATCTGCACCATTCGATGTATTAGTTTCCGATATATCACCAGCGTACTGAAAATCGTGTCATGTATGGCCGCCATATTCCTTTCTGTCGGTCTAGCCTTCACTCAGTGGAGGTCAGTAATCTTCATCACGGACCGATCAAGTGCCAATGTCGACTTTGGACTTTTTAAATTTTGTGTGAGTGGAGACTACCTCAGCGGCTACTTGAACGGTTGTCACTCTGCGCAAGATCTTTTGGTAGATGACGCTCGTATCGCAAAAATCAACATCATTCAGGCTTTCGCGATTATGGCGACGGCATCATCTTCTTTTTCATGTATTGTTTCGTTTATTTCGAACAACCGGCTGATCCAACAAATCATGATCATACTATCATGTATCAGCTGTATCACCGCCTTGGGTGTTTATGATCAATATGGTCGCGCCATATTCGACTCGTTTGTATTTTCGGAGAACAACGTTTCGATTCACGGAAATGATGGACTGTGTTTCTACTTTTTCTTGACTGGTCTTTGTCTATCTTTCGTTTCGTTGATAGCTTCGTTTGTCTCACCCAAAATCGCCTCTAATGAGGAGCAATCTCAAAGTTTACTGCATTCTACCGTTTAATTTTCGAATCAAAAATAAAGCTTTGTATGAGCATTACTTTGGGGCCCAATTGCAATATTGTCATTGTGGATATGGTGTCTGATTTGGAAGCCGGAAACCTTGTTTTCCCGAGGTTTTTCGCCGACACCAATTGTGAGCTTGAATGGCCCCCACCGGGTCAACAAATTGCTGCTCAAACCTATACTGCATCACAAATTTGCCCGTCCGATTCGACAGCAGATTGTCCAATGCCCTTTATCACAGTTATGCTGATTCCCGATGGACCTGTCGTGGAATTCGTAAGCAAAACCCACCCAAATGCGGCGAGCAGAGGACAAATCAATCTCGCCGCACGAGTACCTGTCAGAGGTGGAGGGTCTATGATTGACAACCAGTATCTGGAGGGTATGATTGCTCCAGTCAGTAAAAACCTCTGGATTCGAGAAGCTTATATAGATACACCCAATTTTCCATGGGGTGATTCTACTCAACACGGTTTGCTGACTGCACCATGCGCTAAAAATGATGCAAAAGATCCAAACGATTTGTATGGGTGGTCCGACGATCCCCAAACGCTGGTCAAACGATCGCTCATATCATGCGGCTCGCCCTTTTGGCCCAGTTTTATTAATGCATCTCAATCCCTACAAAGTACAAATGGTAGATGGAATAGAAACGAAGGAAACTTCAAGGATGCCAAATATATGACCGACACCGTAACATGGTGCCTCTCTGCACCTATTCAAGAAGCCGATATTTATATGCCAAAGGATAGTGACGGAACCGTATATATCCAACGTACCTTTCCTTTACTTGGTGTGTATTCTATGGATGTGGAAAATCGAAGACTGAAAAGCAAAGATAGTGGTTGTTTTGCTGGTAAGAACTATTGGGATAGTAGTGGAACAAGCTACCAAACTCCAGTATTTACAACAATTGATTGTGTTGCACCCAGAAACACATATGTAAATCCCGATTACTCTAGAAACGACTCAGCGTGTAGGGAAGGACCATCGAATGCCATAAGGTCTAATTTTTCCTCTTGCGAGAAGGACTGCTCTCCTCAATACCAAGTCGCTGGAACTGTGGACAGCGTCACCATCAAAATGCCCGACTGGAACTCTGAAACCCAACAATTCCTATGGTGTATCGCCGACCCCAAAGACAAGCCCACCTTTTACGGCTATCCGCTTCAAAGGTATCAATCTGGATCTGGATATTGTGATGAACTCGTCACCAGAAAGTGTTCTGATAGCGCCATAGCTTCGCAATACTCCGTCGCATGTCAATGTATTCTCCAGCAACAAAAGTTGAAAGTCGAATACGCCGGTCTCGACGTTCCAGTTCAATGCT
>CALKVB010000516.1 GCA_937996605.1 uncultured Oxalobacteraceae bacterium
GTGTACTCAGTGATGTCCGCAATACGCCGGGAGAATAAAATGTTTCTACTGATAGAAAGTGTACGCTCGGCGCTGAACTCGATCCGTGCGCACCGCATGCGTAGTTTCTTGACTTCGCTCGGGATTATCATTGGTGTGGCCTCTGTCATTACCGTGATCTCTTTGATCCAAGGCTTGTCAAAAAGTGTGACGAAACAGTTTGAGGGCCTTGGTGGCAATTCCTTGACCATTACTGCGCATAACACGATGAAGGATGTCATGCGCGGTAAGTTCAATGAATTGCGTTATGAAGATATTCAACAGTTGCGTTCTCGTGTTGAAGAGATTAGTGACGTCAGCCCTATCTTTTTATTGTCCTCACCGACTGTGCGTTTCGGTAGTACAGAAACCTCTGCGCGTATTATGGCCACGACGCCAACTTATCAAGAAGTGCAACAACGGTTTGCGACGATGGGACGTTTCTTGAGCGAGTCTGACGAAGCAAGTGCACGTCGGGTTGCTGTGATCGGACCGAAGCTGATTGAGACTTTGCATTTGCCAGAGAATCCGCTTGGGCAATACATTAGTTTTAGCAACGAATGGTTCAAGATTATCGGTGTGATGGAAAAGCGTGGCGAATTGTTTGGGATGTCGCAGGATGATTATGTGATTGTGCCTTTTCGCACTGGACGTAGCATCATCGGTAATAATCAAAAATTGCGCAATATGCAGTTCACTGTATCGCTGAAGGATATCTCCAAGCTCGAAGAGGTCAAACCACGTATTCGTGCAGTGATGCGTGCCTCGCACAAATTGGAAGCAGATGCACCCGATGATTTCGACATGGAATCATCTGATCAATTAGCGAAAAGTCTCGACAATATCACTTCGACTGTGACGCTGGTGATGGGAGGTATTGTGAGCATTGCTCTGCTCGTTGGCGGTATTGGTATCATGAATATTATGTTGGTATCCGTCACCGAACGCACGCGCGAAATTGGCATCTGTAAAGCGATTGGTGCCCGTAGTCGTGACATCATGATGCAGTTCTTGATTGAAGCGGTGACCTTGTCGGTCTTGGGTGGTTTGATTGGATTGATCTTGGGCTATGGCTTAGGTTTTGGGATCTCGAAAATGATCCCCGATTTCCCTGAAGCCGTGGTGCCATGGTGGGCTGTGGTCTTGTCGTTTGTCTTCTCAGCTGGTGTGGGGATCGTGTTTGGTGTGATGCCTGCAAGTAAAGCCGCGAAGCTTGATCCTATCGATGCCCTACGTTACGAGTAAGCAGTATTAGATATACAAAAAAACCGTGGGGGATTAGAACTAAACCCCACGGTTTTTTAATGTCATGGTCTAATGAATTATGTCTAGCCTTGGATGGCACGTTGTAACCAACCTTTGCCTTCGGTAATGCGTGTCACTAACATGGCAGAGACTAAATCACCATTGGCATTGAGTAGGGTGGCGATAGGATCAACTAGAGTACCTATTACCATCGCTACTGGTAGTGCCTGTTCCATAGGAAAACCGAAAGCCGTAATCGCAAACACTTCGCCGATATAACCACCGTTGGGAATCCCCCCTTCAACGATAGAGACGATAACGGTGATGCCCATGATCGCGAAGAACAAACTCGGAGCCGACAAGTCTTTACCAAACATCGCAAATAATAAAGCCAGCTTGATGATGGATGACATGCTAGAGCCATCTTTGTGAATAGGTGCGCCGAGGGGGATCACGATATTGCGCACGTGCGCTGGAATGTGCAGCTTTTCAGCGGCCAATAAATTGGCTGGAATCGTGGCGATACTGCTGCAGGTACCCACTGCTGTCAGTGCAGGTGTGAGATTGTTGCGCCAAAATAAACTGAAGCCTAATTTGCCCGCTGCCATATAGGCATACAAGCTAAAAAATACAATGAAGTAAGCGCTGCAAGTCAAATAATAGAGCGCTAATGGTTGTACATAGACGCCTAATAATTGTGGGCCAAAGACGCCGACTTGATAGGCGAAGTAAGCACCCAAACCCAAGGGTGCCGTTTTCATAATCATTTCCAAAAGTTGTTTCATGACTTCGTTGGCAGACCCTAAGAAGGTCGCAAAAGCTTTGCCTTTTTCACCTGCACGTAAAGTCGCAAAACCCACCAGCAGCGAGATCAAAATCAAGGCCAGCATATTCTTGCGTGCCATGAGTTCAAAGAAATCATTGACGGTGAGTACTTGGGTGAGACTGGTACCGCTGCTATGCAAGGCCGATGTAGGATTGTCGATCAAAGCTTGGCTTGCCATCGCTCGTAGCGAGTTATCTTGTGCAATCGGAAAGCACCACATCACCAACAACATCACTAAGCCGGAAATGATGACAGTCATTAGAAATACGCCGGCGACGATGCCGAACAACTTTCCCAATCGCTCGGTTTTTTGTAGGTTGGCGATGGAAGACGCAATCGTAAAAAACACCAAAGGAATGATGGCGGTGAAGAGCAGATTGAGAAAAATGTCGCCGATGAACTTGAAGCCCTCGACTTGTTTGCCGTAAATGAAACCGATCACGCTACCGAGGCAGATGCCCGCTAAGAGCAAAATGATGCTGGCATAACTCTGCCAAATGGAGGGAGATGAATTGTGCTGTTGCATAGGCCAGGTCACATTGAGAATGTACCCATGATGGGTAAAGAGCTTCATCTTAACTCAATTATGATGAAGCTCTTTGTGCCTGCGGCGTTCTTACAACTGAGACCCTACTTATTTGGGATTGACTAGCTTGGCTGGAATATCGACATCACAGATACTAAAGTCTGCGCCTTTTTTCTGGCGTGTTTGCTCGATGAGCTGGCGCATCACATCATCTGATGCCACCAACACTTGTGGGCGTTCCTTTTCAGGAAGATCTGCCAAAACGCGAACGCTTTTCATGATGTCAGGATTCGCCGGTGGTTCGCCATGCTGGATGCTGAGTAAGACATCAAGGCCGATGACGACACGACCAAACACAGTGTAATCACGATCAAGGCGACGTGACGCATCGAGCATGAAATAGAGTTCGCTGTTCGCAGAATCACGGGGTTCGTTACGCCCCATCCCCGCGACACCAGTGCAATGGGCGCCCCAACTGCGCACTACGCCATTCGATTTTTGTATGGCTTCTGTCACAGGTAGTGCTTGAAAAGGCACGCTACCAATAAAACCTGCACTCGCATCGCTGCTGTGCTGTGCGAACTGCGAGAAGGCTTGGTAGGGCAAGCGAAACACCATTTCAGGCGGAAGATTGGGGTAACTAGTGCCGCCGCCGTCTTTATTATTCGGGTTACCGGTCTGCGCCACGAATTTAGCGATCACGCGATGAAATTGCAAACCATCGTAAGTTTTTTCACGCGTGAGTAGTTTAATGCGATCCACCGCTTTCGGTGCCATCTCAGGACGCATTTCAATTACCATGCGGCCTTTGTTGGTATCGATTAACAAGGTGTTGGCCGGATCGAGGGCGCGCCATTTGCCGTCGTCTGCGTAGCATGTTGGCATCAATATGCTTGAGCTGAGTAGGGCAATGCTGGTCGCTAAGGCTGAACCTTGGAAAATTCTCTGTATGCTAGTCATCTTGCCTCATCCAATGTGGTTGCTATTGTTTTAAGCGCTTATAAGAGTGCTTATAAGCGATCTTCCCTATAAAGTACCCTAAAAGAATTCCTGGTATCCAGCCGACCCAACCCCAAGCTAACATCAGATCTGGTTGGCCAAGGTAAATAGGAGCAGAAAAAATTGCGAAGAAAACGCCAAGACCACAAACGATGGCAATGCAACTGCAGACAAAGCTTGTGACCAAATTTCTCATTGCTTTTAAGCAGTCTTGATATCCACAGCCAATTCACCAGGCACACTAAACACCTTGCCATGGCTCTTGCGTGTACCGAAATAGAAGATACCAATCAACAGAATCACAGAAGTCACCACGCTCGCTTCAGGACCAAAGGCGCCGCCATTAAGCCAGACGGGGGTATTGTCGGCATTTTTGAGATCGATAAAGAGAGGAACGACCTTCAAAGATTGGCCGCTGACCTCGAGACCAAAGCCAACCCCGAGTAGCCAGTTCCAAGCGCTATGCCATGCGCATACGCCCCACAGCGTACCTTCTTTTAATGCATAAAAACTCAGCATAATCGCAACTAAGACGATATTGAAAAGGCCGATCAAGAGTTCGGTGGAGTAAGTAATATTGCCAGCGTGTAGCGCCGAGAACATCAACATATTTCCGACGATACCGACGATCACGCCATAACGAGATGTCAGTAGTTGAAATAACCAGCCGCGCATAAAGATTTCTTCAGTCGCACCTTGCACCATGAAACCAATAAATAAGAATATGAGTGCCGAAACTGCACCGAGGCTAAAGTGCTGGCCAATGCCGCTCGCTTCGACTTGGTAGCCACCGAGCAGGTAAATACTGGCAACCACCGCTGTGATAAAGCCGAAGCCAAGAAGCAATCCTTGACCATACAGAGCAAGTCCACCAGCGCTGAAACCTATCGTGTCGAGCTTACGTTTTTCAAAGAAACGTATCCATGCGAAACAAAGAAGTGCACCAATACCAAAGCCAAAAAACATTTGGTAGGCGGTTGATTGCCAAGAAGCCTTGGGCACGATATTGCGCAGTCCTGGTATCGCAAGTCCCATGTAAGCGATGATTTCGCCCATGATGAAGAAAACCAGAATAAGTACGATGGCTGGTAGTGTCCATGTGCGCACATGGTGTTCTTCGCGATTCGCATACAGTTCAAGGCCGCGTTTGATCATGATGTCTCCTTTGTGTTGAGTTTTTTGCTTGAGTTATTTTATGTAGTTGAACTTTTATCTTGACCTTGACTCTTCGCCAAGCGGGCCAGCTCCTTGCGACGCACATACATACTCATCGCAATTAAAGCTAAACCGAAAATAATTAAATTTCCGTAGGGGCTCTGCGCACTTTTCGGTAAAGCAGTATTGCCGATACCGAGCAAGGTAATTAAGACACCCCAAATCAGAAAGCTTAAATGGCGCAGCAAATACACTGAGGCAAATTGGGTTTGCCACAGCAGCGTTAAGCTCACTACGGGGAAGGCAATAAATACGCCCACCCCAATTTGGGCAGCCAGTTTTGCATCGGCGATGACAATAAATAAAAGCGGGAAACTAGCGAGGCTAGCAAATAAAGAGATAACGAGATAAATCGTGCTAAAAAAGAGTTTTTCGCGTTGCATACACTAGCCTTCAAGAAGAAGCAGGCATCGTATCAAAAAACACTTCATTTCAGGGAATTTCTTCCTGTTAATAATTCTGCGAAATCACATCAAACCATGCATAAAGGATGAGAGTCTGGAAGTGCGCCGCTGAGTCGCAAAGGTTTCGAATTGAGTTGGAGGACTGTTTTTGCATCAAGAAACAGTCGACAAGGCTAATCAATACACATCGCGTCGATACAATCCGTCGGTACGCAGTTGTTCGACGCGCGCGTCACCGAGGATGTCGCGCAAGCTAGTATCGACCTCAGCTGCCATCCCTTGTAGGGTGCCGCAGATGTAAATCGCAGCACCATTGTTGATCCAAGTTCGTAAATCGTTGGAGGCGGCATTCAATTGATGTTGTACATAGCATCGCTGTTCTTGATCACGCGAGAACGCAAGGTCGAGTCTTTGCAGTACGCCTTGGTTTTGCCATGCGGTGATTTCGTTTTCGAAGAGAAAATCAGTAGCGCGATTGCGTTCACCGAAGATGAGCCAATTCGGGGATTGATGATTTTGTTGACGGTGTTTGAGGTGGGCACGCAAACCTGCAATGCCTGTGCCGTTACCAATCAAGATCATCGGAATATTTTCGTGAGGTGCATGGAAGCTACGATTGCTGCGTACGCGCGCGGCGATGGAGGAGCCAATTTCGGCGTATAGATTGAGCCAGCCTGATCCTAAACCAGGTGTACCATCTTTTTGAAATGCCTGACGCACGACGAGTTCAATCGCACCATCTTGCATGGTGGAAGCGATCGAATATTCTCTATGTGGCAATGCACTGTCATCATTGGGACGACGAGGTGAGATTTCGAGAATATCGCCCGCTTGCCAGTTGATCGTATTCGTTTGCGAAGTACTTGTAGATGTGGGCGCTTGTAGACGAATCAGATAGACAGCGTGACCTGCGCTGCCCTTGTTGAGTAAGCGACGCTCGATTAAGGTCCAATTTTGATATTCCGCTGGGTGCCAATCAGCAATACTAGTATTGCCAGTGAGTTGCCCGAGCTGCTGCTGCCAATGTCGTAGCGCTGCTTCGTCGCCATTGTCGACTTCGAGTAAGTCAAATAGGCGACGCGCGCCTCGCTGGTGCAGTGCTTGATCTAGTTGATGGCCAAACGCGCAGAAAGCTTTGTAGTGACTGTCGCCTAGCGCCAAAATGCCATAGCTCAATGTTGAGAGGTCTAATGATGAATCGATTTTTCGATCGATTTCTTGGCCGATATTTTGCTCCGCTTTTTGTGCCACCAGTTGGCCCCAAAAGCTCGCCGCGCTATCGGGCGCATCGCCTTCTCCTGTAGTGCTGACTAAGAACAAGACTTGCTGATATCGCTGGAGATTCTCGGTGGTGAGCTCTGCAATATTCATTAATTCAGTGCCAGCGCCCGCTTGCTGCAAACTCATGTAGGTTTGTTGCGCTAATTGTTCCGCGTAACCGGTTTGACTTGCAAACACGACTAAAGTGCTTGCATTGTCGGTGTTGCTCGCCGCGTTTAGCTTGATTTGCTTACCGCGATGCGCAGTCAACATCCATTGCGTGAACCTGAAGTAACTAACGCAGGCTGAGACAGCAGTCATCCACCGCAATATCGAGGCATTGAACATGGTCGATAGTGGGGCGAATAGACAGATCAACGACACCATCAACGCAAGTATGCATTGAAGTTTGATGAGACTAAGGCGCGATGCTGGTGAATTCGCTTGCATGAATGAGCTTAGTTAACGATGGTTAGATGGGTACAAGTTAGGGAGTTACACATGGCGATGCCTATTCTTCGTCCATCATGGCCAGCATGGACGGACTCAGATGTTCGTCGAAGCCCAGTGCAGTACGTACGATAATTCTGGCGGCTACTTGTAGTTGCTTGGCATAGGCCATTCCTTGCTCTAGACCTAATACGCTGATGGCAGTGGCTAAAGCGTCGGCAATCATGCATTCAGGATGCACCACGGTGACTGAGCACACTTGATGCGTCACTGGATAACCCGTGCGGGGATCTATGGTGTGAGAGTAACGTTGGCCTTGAAATTCGATAAAGCGATTGTAGTCACCTGAGGTGGCGACCGCTAATCCGTGTAGCGCGATGATAGTTGAAACGATATCGTTCGCCTTATTGTGCTGGGCTGAGGTCGGCTCTTCGAGTTCTACCCACCAAGGCTGGTGGTCGGGTTTGATACCTAAACCACGTAACTCACCACCGACTTCAACCAAGTAACTGACGATGTCTTGGCCCTGTAAATAGCGTGCGACCTGATCCACTCCGTAGCCTTTAGCGGTCGAGCAGAGATCAAGTTGAATGCCACCGGCTTGATAAATGCGTTGATGGCTTTTATCGATTTTTAATCGACGCCAGTCGGTATAAGGGAGCACTTGTGCGACCGCAGTGTCGGAAGGGCGGTCTTGAATTTTGCCTGCAGGGCCAAAGCCCCACAGATTGGCCAAATGAGCTATGCATGGCTCGTAAGCACCTTGCGTTTGTGCGGCAACAAAGAGCGCATGTTCTAAGACTGCGAAGAATTCTTTTGGTACTGAATGCCAGGTATTTGCTGCTGCGCGGTTGAAGCGCATCAAATCAGAGTCGTCTTCCCATGGGCTCATCTGTGCCACAACGAGATCCAGTTGCTCTTGTATGCCGGTAGTGAGTTCGGTCACATCTTGCGCATTTGTGATGATTGCTTTTACCTGCCAAGTGGTGCCCATACTCAAGCCCTGTGCCTGAAATAGCGTGCACTGCTGCGGTAAGGCGGCGGGTACCGTCATCTGGAGTGGAAGTAACACACGCCGCTCCTTGGTAGGCGACGTGTGTGTGGCGGAACTTGGGTGCATGCTTGAAATCGACGCTTACTTGAAATGGATCTTTTCTTTTGTCGCAGAAAAAGACCTACTTATTGCGGCATGACTTCCAAAGTCGCGATGTAGCTTAAGCGACGTTCTTTCGCTGCAGGTACCGCGGCTTTATTGTCGCTGCTGCGGGCTTGCAACCAATACATGCCAGCACCTTGCCAGTTAATGGTGATCTTGCCATCGGCATCACTGGTGTACATTTTCTCGCCAAGGTTTTGACGATAACGGGCACCGCCTGCAATTACGGTTACTTTGATGCCGGCCGCGGGTTTGCCGTCCACGAGTAAACGGAAGCTTGCTGGTTCACCATCGACAATATCGTTTGGATGAGAGATGGCCGCCAACTCTAGGCCTTTTCCGCTAGGCGTAAGTGCAGTGGCGCTTGGTTTGCCATTTGTCACGAAGGTTTCGATGCGACTTTGTGATTGCAATACTTGCAGTTCTTCGGCGTTGGCCGGTACTTCCTTAGCGAAAGCTTCGGCGCTACCACGCCAGCGTTTTGGGGCACCGTTTTCTTTGTAATTGGCGATGATAAAGTCATTGACGATGCTGACTTTGTAAGTGCCTTGCAAAGTGGCGCGTAAATCGAAACTATTGCGTAATTTTCCGGGTGAGACACTTTCTGGTTTGACGAGGCTGCCGTCCGCTGCCGTGATCACGAGGTTATCGATACTTAAGGTGTTGTGGTCGAAGTAGAACACATTTTCGCCGACCGCAGCATCGAAAGTAATCAGTGGTGCATTTCCAGAATTGAGCGTCACTGCTGGCAGAATGAAGGGGCGATCTGCCATGGCTGTCAATGGTGTAACACTGGCAGCAACGGTGGCGGCAAGCGCGAGAGTAAGTGCAAGACGTTTCATATTGATTCCTTTTGTGTGTGTATCACTTCTTGACTTGAACGCTAACTTTGCCAAGCTCATTATTGCCCTGTGCATTGACTATGCTATCTTTGCCATTCCATTGGAAAGGGACTTTGACGACTTCACGACCGCCGCCTTCACGTGCAGCTTCAACGATGAGGTTGTAGTCACCGGCTGGTAATTTGGCGAGCGCATTACTGTCTCCAGCAAAATTGAGCGTGTGTTCGCCCACGATACGGGTTGCGGCGCTAACGCCATCGACAGGGAGCGCGAGGTCACGACCAGTGCGGCGCCACCATTGACGTAAATCCTTCAGCCATTTGGTGCCCTCATTATTGCGTTTCTTCAAGTCATACCAAACTTGCAGATTAGCCGCCAAGGTTTGATCTGGTTTTTCTATCCATAAGGCGACATACGGTTTGTGATATTCAGCGACGTCGAGTTTAGGTACTTCGACTTTAACGATCAGTTCAGCGGCGATGGCATTTGAGCCTAGTAAGGTCGTGATCGCGAATGGAATAAGTTTTTGCATCGAGAGTCCCCGTAAAATAAGTTGTAGCAGTGTGCAATTGCAAAATCAAAAGCGTGTTGGTGAGCAAGTCCGCGGTCAATGAATGAACATAATCGCTAGCACCAATGGCAGGACGACGCCTAAAGCTACCATAGGCCAAGTCCAGGCGCGGCTATTAGCGTGCATCTTTAGCAAAAACAAACCGGTAATACAAAAAATCAAACAGGCGATGGCGAAGATGTCGATAAACCATGACCACGCCTTGCCTGTATTGCGTCCTTTGTGTAGATCATTGAGATAAGCAATGGTTCCACGTTTGGTTAATTCATATTCAAATTCGCCCGTGTCTAGGCTCAAACGTAACCAAGCATCACCACCGGGCCGGGGTAAAGCGACGTAGATTTCTTCGGGTGACCATTCGGCCGATTTGCCATGGATGTCGATCTGTTGTTGCGACTCTAACCAGACGCTGAATTCACGCGGCACTGTTTGATCAGATTCTTTACTTTGATGCGACGCAACTTGGGCCACTAGGCTTTTGAGTAGATCTGGCGGTAGATTGCCTTGTTTCCGTGTCACTTGAGGGTGCGCTTCGATGTCGGCGGCGTGATTCAGGGTGAAACCCGTGATCGCAAAAAGTATCATGGCGATCAAGCAAATCGCAGAACTAATCCAGTGCCAGTTGTGTAAGTGGCGCAGCCAAAATGCGCGTTTTTGTTGTGGGGTAACAGTCACGTCTTTGATGATGGTTCAATAATTGTGGGGCCTAAGCTTGCGATTCGTGGTTCGCGCAATACGATGCGAAATCGAGCGCCAGGCTGTTTTACTTATTGTTGATGGAGAGTGCTCATTATATGCTGGATTACCTGTGCATTTCCGACCATAAAGGGGCTATCTTGTATCAATTTGTGTATGGGGCTGCTGCACTCAAGTCTCGGCCCACATTCGCATCAAATTATGATAATGCCCTGTCAATCCGAGAACTTCGGCGCTGTCCCCTAGTTGCGCCCTTAGGCTGTGTATATGTTGATCGAGTTCAAACAAGAGCCGCCTTTGTTGGCCATCACGTATCATGCTTTGGGTCCAGAAGAATGCAGAGACGCGAGTGCCTGCAGTCACCGGTTTGACTTGATGTAGGCTGGTGGACGGATACAAAATTAAATCGCCCGCAGGGAGTTTTACCTCGTGTGTGCCGTAAGTGTCCATCACCTCTAATTCGCCACCGTGGTATTCGTCGGGGTCCGAAAGAAATAAGGTCGACGACAGATCGGTACGTAAGCGATAGTCTGCATTCAAAACCTCGCGTATCGAACCGTCTATGTGTAGACCATAATGCTCGCCACCTGAGTACGAGTTAAATAGTGGAGGCACGATGCGCAAAGGCAAAGCGGCAGCAAAGAATAGTGGATGCCTGCGGACGGCATTGAGTACCAACTGCCCTAGCTTGATGGAGAGCGGTGAGTGTTCTGGAAGTTGGCGATTGTGCTTCACTTTAGCACCTTGCGCCCCCACGGTTTCGCGACCATCAACCCAATTACTCGCGTCGAGTTTTTGCCTTAAGGCTGCCACTTCTTCCGGTGTGAGTACCGCAGGAATATGTAACATCATAAATCACCTAATTTAGAACTTGAGGTTGAGTGTTAAGCTGCCAGAACGAGGTACACCCGGCGTATAGCGATAACCGCTCTTGTTGATGGCAGCAACATATTCTGTATTTGCCAAGTTATATAAATTCAGTTGAATGTCGATGTTGCGGCTGATGGGGTAACTCGCCATCATGTCGACCACGGTATAAGCTTCAGTCTTTGCTGGCGTACCAATTGCGCCATCGGTGCCGCGCAACAGAGCATCGACGTAGCGTAAGCCGCCGCCGACTTTAATGCCGCTCGGCAGGGTGTAGGAGGTCCACGCTGTGAAACTATGTTTAGGTGTGTAACTCAAATTGTTGATGCCACTGGCGGTGACGAACGGACCGCTACTTACTTTAGTATCCATCAGTGCGTAACCAGCGCTGACTAACCAATCACGAGTGATGGCACCCGTGGCACCTAACTCGACGCCATTGACCTCCTTTTTGCCGGTTTGGTAGTACAACAAATCAACAGGGTTTTGCACGACATCATTACTGATTTTGGTGCTGTAAATGGCGCTATTGAAGCTGAGTTTCTTATCGAGTAAATCCCACTTTGCACCAAGTTCAAAATTCACTGTATCTTGTGGATCGAACTTGGGATTCGCTGCGCTGTTGGCTGCTGTGCTCAGCGCAAAGTTGCTGCCGCCTGGCGGTTGTTTCGAGCTAGATGTTGATGCGTAGAGACTGCTATTTTCGCTTGGTTTATAGACGACGCCGAGTTTAGCATTGAGGAGATTGCCGCTACTATTCAAATTAACGGGAACTAAGCTACCGACAGGTAGCGTAGGGTTGCTGGTGGCGGTTGATAGGCTAGCCGCGGAGTAATCGGTAGTGTAATGATCGAGGCGTAAACCCGCGTCGATGGCCCACGCTGGGGTAAGCTCGATATGGTCAAACACATAGGTGCTGACAGTGCTGGTACTGCCGCGAGTGAAGGTCCCGTTGCGCACAAGATTCAATCCGCTCACGGCATCATAAGGATTTGGCGCATACAGCTTGGCCGCAACTAGCGTGCCAGTGCCACTATAACCCCAGCTATTTTGTTTTTCGTGACTTAACTCTATCCCGCCTAGGAGTTGATGGCGTAGCCCCCACCATTGGGTATCTGCAGTCAGTTGTGTTTGGTTGCTCAGAATTTCGTTGTCTTGATCTTTCAAGGTGCGAGTGCTTCTTGCCAGCGTCCATGTGCTTGGGTCTGTCGTGACGGGAGTCTGTAAATTAGTCGCATTGCCCATGAAGGCCGTGAGTAGGTAATGTTGTGAAGTCTTGCCAATGCGCGCAATGTTGCTGAGCTTTAGCTGTTCGGATATTTGTTGCTCCATCTTCAGGGTGAGCATGTCGGCTTGCACGCGATCAAAGTCAGTCACCGAGCCGTAGAACAGCTTAGGGTCAACTTTGTCGGCGGCACTCAAGAACGGGCGTTTGCTATCGGGGCTGCTATAACCGGGTAGGCCAATCGTAGGAACCCCACCATCGGGCACATTATCTTGTTGTACATGCAGATAATTGAGAAAGAGCTTGGTGCTCGAGTTGAGCCCAAAAGCGAATGCAGGAGCGATCGCCCAGCGTTGATTTTTGACCTGATCACGACCAGCAACGCCGCTATCTTGCGCCATCAGATTGAGGCGAAGGGCACTTCCATTGTCTCGATTGAGCACAAAGTTATTGTCGCTCGTGACTCGTTTTTGTTGAGCACTGCCAACGCTTGCACTGTAGAACTGGGCTTCGTCTAATGTCGCTTGCTTGCTGCTTAAGTTGATGGAGCCAGTTGGCGCACTTCGTCCGCTATCTGTTCCTGCGGAGGCTTTGAGTACATCGATTTGTTCGATGTTAAATAGGTCGCGTGAAATTGAGCCGAGATCCCGTACGCCATCGACATAAATGCTGCTAGAGCTGTCAAAGCCACGCATATAGATTGCATCACCAGTGTTGGTGCTGCCATTTTCGCCAAGAAAGAAAGTGCCAACGCCTGGTGTATTGCGTAGTGCTTCAGTTAAATTGGTGGCCGCTTGCTGCTCGATGAGTTCGCGTTTGATGACGACTATGGTTTGTGGTGTGTCAGTGAGCGGTGCTGCATATTTATTCGAAGCCGCTTTGTCGGATTTAAATTCATTGCTGGTTTGGCCTTGTACTTGTATTTCTTTGAGTTGCTGTTCTTGCTTTAGTGGAGCTGCCTTTTGTTGACCTGTGACTACTGCGATTGATTGCCCTGCCGCTTGCGCTGCTATGGGCAGCATCAAACTGGCTGCCACGGTAGTGAGAAAAACCTGTTTTTGTTGCAATGTTTCGTGGGGAGTGCTCGATAGTTTCGTGGAAGACGAGATGTAAGCGTGTTGACGACTTTTAATCATATGTTCCTCATAGATTAATGCAAATAACTTCAATCGAGTGTGAATTGGGTGAATGAGGTGAATTATAAAGAAAAGCTTAAAATATGTAAACGAGAATTATTCTCATTTGCATTTACGATTCTTAGATTTGCTATGGTGTTCTGTTGAGTCGTCCACCAAGTGGCCTTAGCACAGCGCATGTCGCCGAGACTCGGGTGTAGCAAATTGAGGCATAGATTTCTAGAATTGATAAGTGCAAAAGTGGCTTGAGATTGAGCAGTTACGCG
Source organism: uncultured Oxalobacteraceae bacterium (assembly GCA_937996605.1). Taxonomy (GTDB): domain Bacteria; phylum Pseudomonadota; class Gammaproteobacteria; order Burkholderiales; family Burkholderiaceae_D; genus Undibacterium. Next base: position 13,703 of record CALKVB010000516.1, read on the forward strand.
CAATGATGCGTATCAATCTTTAATCAGTTAAAAGCCAAAGCAATACACGATTCTGTGTGGTTTTCCTGCATCAAGCGGGTCTTTGCATGTGACGTCGATTTACTTCATTGATAATTCGGCATAGCATGCCAACTCCGTATGTGGACGAGGAGACGTGAATGGCAAAAATCAGCGCAGGTTTTGGTTGGATACCCGATGAGCCTGATTATCGTGATCATCGTTTTGACGCCGACCCCGCTTTATTGCGTCAATTACCGCTAAAGATTGACCTGCGTCCACATTGCCCTCCAGTGTTTAATCAAGGTGAGAAGATCGGTAGTTGCACTGCCAATGCGGTGTGTAACGCTTTTCGATACAACCTCATGCGTCAAGGTAGTCATCAACGATTTACCCCGTCGCGACTTTTTTTGCACTACAACGCACGCGCCCTAGTGGGTAAGCAAAGACAAAATCATGGTGCACAAATTCGTGATGCCATGAAGTGTTTGTCGAAGCAGGGCGTATGTCGCGAATCGGCTTGGCCTTATGTGGCTAAGCATTATGCCAAGCGTCCACCAGCACCGGCATACACGCAAGCGCTCGATCATCAAAGTGTGTGGTATCAGCGCGTGCCGCATGAATTGTTGGAACTTAAAGCCTGTTTGGCAGAAGGCTACCCATTTGTGTTTGGTGTGACTTTGTTTGAGGCATTCGATTCGGCTCAGGTCGCGAAGACTGGCAACTTACCTATGCCGAATAAGGGCGAGAAATCAATCGGTGGTCACGCGGTATTGGCGGTGGGATACGACGATCGCACACAGCGTTTTATTGTGATGAATTCATGGGGGCCAAACTGGGGAAAGAAAGGTTACTTCACGATTCCCTACGAGTACGTATGCTCACAACGTTTAGCTTCTGATTTTTGGACGCTACGCATGGTGGAGGGTTAACGCAGACTGGTAATTCCCATCGGTTTTAGGGAGGGCTAGATAGCGCTAAGTCGATTGCTTAGCGCTATTTATTTTATGCCTGTTTGCTTATCCGTTTGTTACCCTCTTACTTCTTCGCTTGCAATTGCTTAGCGACTTTTTCCACATCGGCCATCACGCGCAGTAAATTGCCGCTCCATAGTTTGCCGATTTGTTCTTCGTTGTAACCACGGCGCGCTAATTCTAAAGTGACGTTAAAGGTTTCGCTGGCATCGTTCCAACCTTCAATGCCACCACCACCGTCAAAGTCCGACGAGATGCCGACATGGTCTATACCGATCTTTTTGACTGCGTAGTCAATGTGATCGACAAAATCTTTGACTGTGGCGCGACTCGGCGCTGGATATTTGGTATCAATTTCTGCTAATCGTTTCAAAATTTGTTCGCGTACCTCTTCGCTCATGCCTGGCGGCGTGGCGCGACGAATGCCGACTAAAGAAACAGTTTCACCTAGCTTGAATTCGTTACGTAAAGCAGTGAAGGCAGCTCGACGATCTGCACTATCGGTTTTGAGATAGGTATTGAAAGCAACAATTTGAGCCACGCCATTGTTCGCTTTTAGGGCGAGCAATTGTTCATCATCAAGGTTACGACTAGCATCAGCCAAGGCGCGAACGGCTGAGTGCGAGGCAATGATCGGTGCTTTGGTGATCTGCAATGACTGCATCATGGACTCTTTCGATGGGTGCGAAATATCTACCATAATGCCGACTCGGTTCATCTCGGCGATGACTTGCTTGCCTAAAGGCGATAAACCATTCCATTTCCAACCGATGACTTCACCGGTATTCGAATCGGATAATTGACTGTGTCCTTGATGTGCCAATGACATATAGCGTGCGCCACGATCGTAAAATTCTTTGACGCGTTTAATCGCGGTCTTCTCATCACCGAGCGGATACGCGTTTTCTACTCCGATTAAGGCTACTTTCTTACCTTTAGCGTGAATCTTCACCACGTCGTCAGCGGTACGCGCAAACTCGATCAAATTGGGCGCCAAAACTGTGGTCATGCGATGTATCGCTTCAAAACTATTGATCGCGGTGTCATACGCGCGCTTATAGCCTACTGCAGTAAATGCCTCAGCATCAGTTGCCTGATTGGTGTAGACGATGAAAAAGGAAGCGTCTAAGCCACCTTTGATCATCTTCGGCAAGTTGACTTGGTTCTCTAGTTCTTGCGTGTAATTGCGGGAAAATCCAAAGTTGTTGACGTCGATATCATTGTGGGTGTCGAGCGTAATCAC
>CALKVB010000517.1 GCA_937996605.1 uncultured Oxalobacteraceae bacterium
GGTTCGCCTGCGCCGTATTGTTCACTTTTAGTCTTGTGAGTTTGACTAGCCATGCCGCAGAAGATTCACTATCTCAAATTGCAAATGTTGAGCGAGCAGCCAACCAGTTATACCAAGCCTTAAGCGCCAAAGATGCAAAGAAATTTGCTTCTTATCTCCCCGAGCAAGGATTTTCCGAAATCAATCCCGATTGGGAAGGCGCACGGATATTGACGATGGAAATGTTTAATCGGATTTTTCAATCTGGTGCAAGCATCAACCTCGGAATCTCTGAACTAAAAGTTCAACTTTTAGACACTACCCATGCAGTTGTCACTGGCTACCGTGTAGGCACCATCGCAGCACCCAATTCAGCGCCTCTTGCCAGCAAATTACCGCTCAGTATGGTGTGGCAATTCGAAGGAGATGGGTGGAAACTCAAACACGTACACCTCTCAAAAGAAAAGTAAGCCAACTAGGGATCTCTGTTGTAATTACTTAACCTCCCCCTAGGCTTTGCTGGAGTCTACACGCTAGCGAGCGTATATTGCATTCGTCGAACAGAGTAACTACATGCGGACACAACAGCCCGCATCCCTCAACACAAGGAGACGATATGCAACTCTTACAACTATGGCTACCCATTATTCTTAGCGCCGTCGGCGTTTTCTTTGCCAGTAGCTTGATTCACATGGTCTTCAAATGGCATAACTCAGAATACAAGCCGCTACCGAATGATGAAGTGGTACGCAAGGCCCTCAATGAAATTCCAATGTCGCCTGGGCTTTACAGCACACCGCATTGTGTCGATATGAAAGAAATGCAGTCAGAACAGATGCAAAAGAAATTTCGCGAGGGGCCGGTAGCCTTAATTACCTTGCGGCGAGCGGGTCAACCAGAAATGGGGAAATATCTGGCGCAATGGTTTGTGCTGAATATCGCGATTGCCGCACTCGGCGGCTTATTGGCTTTACAGACCATGGGAATACAAGCGAATCCACATTACGCGGGCCATTTTCTTGGACTCTTCTCGGCAATTGTTTATAGTGCCGGGAGCATACAGGAATCAATATGGATGGGCCGCCCTTGGTCAGCAACTTTCAAAAATATTTTGGATGCCCTGATCTATGGCGTAGTTACTGCGCTTGTTTTCTGGCAGCTATGGCCAGCAGTGGTTTAATGTCGGCACAGAGAACCGACACCTTACAAAACCTTTCTTGTGATCAGGATTCAGGATCGCAGAGCGCATCTGCATAAATAGTTATACTATTGACTCAAAGCGCAATGCGATCCTGATTTGTGTTGTGCCTGAGCGTAGCGACGAGTTGAACGATGCCGCGAGTCAAATAAATGACTGCTAAGCGACATGCCACACGAGGTTTACGTCAAATTGCCTGCTAGACTTCACCTCATTTTTCAACTACAAATCCGCCGCAAAATTTGAGCACTCTGTAAACCATCGCACACGCTCTACAGCGCAGATAAGAATGCTACGAGATCATCAAACTCCTGCGCACTCAAGCCTAGGCCAAAGGTTCTTTCGTAATAGAACACCACATCTGTAATTGTGGCTGCAGAGCCATTATGAAAGTAAGGGGCACGAGCAGAGAGGCCGCGCAAATTGGGCACCTTAAAACGGCCTATATCGTTCCATTTGCCTGTTTGCATTGCAACGCCAGGATCCGTAGTTCTGGCGATCAAACCACTTACCTTATGTCTAAGTAAATACAATGGTAAATCGGGCGTACGTAATTGCCCATCGCTGGTAAAGATACTGACCGCTAAAGGTGCACTTGCACCTCCCACTTGCGGCGTATTATGGCAACTCGAACACGTAGTCGCAGTTAAAGGCAAGTCAAAATCGTTAGGTATGCCGCCTTGAAAACTCGTGTGGAACGGACGGTTATTAAAAATTTGTTCGCCACGCGCAATCGACTGCCTAGCTTCATGCTGCGTTTTACTTAAAGTTCCGGTGCTGTTGAGCCAATTCGAATAATTGCTCATTACCTCACCATTAAACAAAGCTCCGGTCTTCAGATTGCCATAAATGGGATCGTTACTGCCAAACACAAAACCTACTTTACTCAAAAATTTGGGTCCTCCTTTAGCACCCGCGACATCAAGAAATCCTGCAAACTTCGAATAAATCTGGGCGGTAAACAGCGTCTTTTCAAAGTCGACAATTTCTTTCTGCTGCTGCGCTGTTAAACCAAGTGCAGCTTGAGCATGGCCTTGGGTAGCATGATGGGCTTGGCTTGCCAAATTAAAATCAAGCGCAGCAAAGCAATTTTTCTGAGGCAAACAATCCTGAGAGTTGGTCGAACTCGCGGTTTCACGCCCATCCCACATCAGATGACTGAGAAATTTTAAGTTGGCACTTGGTAAAGGGCGACGATACAAGGACAGCTCTTGAGCACTCGCGAAACCATAAGGATCATTGGCCCGTAGTAACTCAAACTCCGCGTTATCTGGAATCTTCATACCGATTCGAAACAAGCCTTTGTTTAACAATAAGCTAAATGCAAGCTGTCGTTGATTCAGGGTCGCCACTGCTGCGTTAGGTGAGACCGCGCCATCATTCAGACTAAATAAAGGATCCAAACCTTGCGATGACTCGAAACGCTTTTGTATCGTGCTAGGGGTAATCGAAAAACCATCTGCAGCGTCGTGACAACTCGCGCAACTGCGTCCATTGCCAAAGGGC
>CALKVB010000518.1 GCA_937996605.1 uncultured Oxalobacteraceae bacterium
AAACTCACTACACCCGATGCGAGATCAAGCGTCCGCTGTACTAATCGATGCTGCGCTAACATTTGCAACAAATCCGCGATTCGACTCGACGCCGTAAGCGGTTCGATTGCCAATTGTATAGTTCCTCCACATGGCAATCCAAATCGATGTGCTTGATCTGCAGAGATGCCATAAGTTAGTAATTCTGGCCGCTGACGTTGAAACCCATGTTCTTGGATCTGATGAATCAAATCGTCTTCAATGCAACCACCAGAAACTGAACCTACCACACGCCCTTGCTCACCAATCACGAGCATTGCACCCTCTGGGCGAGGGCTTGAGCCCCAAGTTTTAACCACAGTAACTAGTTCACACTGTTTTCCCTCAGACAGCCACAAAGCACAGGTTTTCAGGACCTCAAGATCAACGCTATCCATTAGTCTTTGATCTCCACAAAGCGCTGCAGTTCTTTGCCATCAACGGTAATCTTTTCAAAAAAAACTGAGCGAGGTCTCGTCCAACAACTTCCATCATGAGCCCGATAGACAACTACAGGACTGAGATCGGACTCTTGTGTTGCTTCACAAATCAGTTCGTATATACCACCTTTATAGTGGCGAAAACGGATTGGTTTGGAGTCGGATGAATGTGATTGATTATTTTCTTGCATTCCTATTTTCCTTTCTTGCTGCGTCGATCCTTCTAAAAACCGCCCAACCTTGGCGGCGTTCAAACGATTAACTTGAATCAATAGTTCTGGATCGACCTCATTCAGCGCATATTTATCGCAGAGTTCACCACCTAATTTCAGCAACAGCTTGGCCGCCACTTCAGCGTCAGCCTCTGCTCGATGCGCCTTCCCATTGAAACGGATACCTAAGCGCATCGCCAATGGTCCTAGAGAATAACTTTCCATCCCCGGCGCCAGCCTTCTTGCGAGTTTCACTGAACAAATCACGCCACGGTGTCGAGGCATCTGATCTAATTGCTGAGCCTCAGCGATCAAAAATTTTTCGTCAAAACTGGCATTATGTGCGGCCAAATAATCTTCACCAATAAAATCAATCAATTGGGGAATCACTTGCGCAACATAAGGCGCATTATCGACCATGTGTTGGCTAATACCAGTCAATTGCGTGATGAACGCGGGAATCTCGACTCCGCAATTAATCAATGACACAAAACGATCAACGATCTGATCGCCCACTATACGAATCGCCGCAACTTCGGTAACCCGCCCGCCTTGCCCTGGCCCCGTGCCAGATGTTTCAAAATCAATCATTACAATAGGGTGGGCGAACATAGCAATCAAGGCCTTCTTCAAACGCTAAACGACTCATTGTAATACCTCGGCGCTAAAGCTGCTGCCGTTTGATATCAGGATTTATGCAAGCAGTTGAATGTGCCGCACATTGCTGTCAATCATTGACGCCTATCGCGAGCAAATTACACTAGGTATCGTACAATTACGCTTAGTGTCACCATAAGCAAAGCGTATCTACAATGTCAAAAATAGACTTAAGCAATTTTCTGTCCCACATACGCACTAAGGCGGCTTTGCCAAGCAATGATCTGTTACGAGACTCAACCTATCGCCGTCTGTGGACTTCAATCTTAATCAGTTCCTTCGGTGCACAAATTACTCTTCTAGCCCTACCACTCACAGCCGCAGTGCTGTTGCACGCTTCACCAACACAAATGGGTTTGTTGGCTTTTTTCGAATTGCTTCCCTATGTATTATTGTCACTGCCGGCTGGCGTTTGGCTAGATCGAGTAAGAAAACTACCGGTTTATATTTGGGGAGAAATAGCGATCTCCATCGCTGTTGCCAGTGTCCCCATCGCTTGGTGGTGCAACACCTTAAACATGCTCTGGCTGTATTTGGTCGGATTTATGATAGGTGCAGTGAACACGACTGCGGGCACCGCAGCACAAATCGTGTTAACCCAAATCGTTCCGCGTGAACGCTTAATTGAAGCTCATGCGAAAAATGCCTTAGCAAGCTCAGGGGCAGAAGTGGCAGGACCAGCAACAGCAGGCGCTTTAATAAAGCTCTTGGGCGCCCCCCTTGCCTTATTCGCCGATGCGTTTTTGCTACTCACTTCTGCAGCCATTTTGCGAAAAATAGAAATTAACGAGGTGAGGCCAATAAGTCCCGATACGCATTTTTGGCGAGACTTAATGACAGGTCTGAAATTCGTCGCCAGTAATAAGATCCTCGTCAACCTTGCATTCATTGTGGGTGGTTGGCAAGTCGCGTATAACGCGGCCCTAGTGGTGCAAATCCTATTTGCGACTCGAACGCTCGGACTTTCAGAACATGCTGTCGGTCTCAGCTATGTTTGCATGGGTATCGGCACCATTTTAGCATCCGCGATCGGAAACAAACTCAGTCAAAAACTAGGTCCTGGTCTTTGCATGATCCTTGGTATTTTCATTTGCGGTTTAGGTTGGGGGTTATTGGCACTTGCACCAGCCAACGCATGGGGCGTTGCTGCCTTTGCACTCATGCTGACTTGTCTAGCGATGGGCGGTGTTTTTATCTTTATTAATTTTCTCGCATTACGCCAGAGTGTGACCCCAGAACCTTTGCTTGGCCGGATGACCAGTACCATGCGCTGGCTTATCTTGATTCCTGCTGGCCCCGGTGCTTTACTGGGCGGTTGGCTTGGTGAGCAATTTGGACTGCGCCATGCATTAGCATTTTCAGCGATTTTCATACTACTATTGGGTCTATTCGCATGGCACAACAAAGTCATCCGAGCGATCAAACGCTTACCGACTGCTCCACACTAAATAAAAAAATGCGGTAACGAATACTTGTCGTTCTGTGAGCATCTCAAGGCTATCAGTACATGCAAAATTTGCACTTTCAGTCCAAAACCCGCGATAATGCAACCAACACGCGATACTGAGCTTGCTGTGGAGCGAAGCCGAGCAGCAATCAAAACTATGAGACACCACCGAGGTCAATATGCCTGCAGGCCACAAAACAACTTTAGATAACACTGCATTTCGCCCTTATATTCCCGCCAATTCAACCTTACCAGAATTTACCCTACGTGCCTTGCTCATGGGCACCATCTTAGGGATGATCTTTGGCGCATCGTCATTGTATTTAGTTCTCAAGGTCGGACTAACAGTAAGCGCTTCGATTCCGGTTGCCGTCATCGCGATTACCTTATTTCGTCTTACTCAGAAATTAGGCGGCAAGGATTCTAGCATTCTCGAAAATAGTATTGCACAAACGGCTGGTTCCGCTGGGGAGTCACTCGCTTTTGGCTTAGGCGTCACTATGCCAGCAATTCTGATTTTGGGATTTGATCTTGAAATTTATCGCGTAATGTTGGTCGCCGTACTAGGTGGCTTACTCGGGATTTTATTGATGATCCCTATGCGCCGCACCATGATTGTCGAAAAACATCATGAACTAAAATATCCGGAAGGTACAGCATGTGCAGAAGTTTTGAAAGCAGCGGCCAATGATGAATCACGCGCAGCGGCTGGCGAATCTAGTAACCCAAATGCCCAAGCGGATGCAAGCCGGCGTGCCAAAATCATCTTTGGCGGTTTCTTCGTTGGTTTGATCTATAAGGTTTTGAATATTGCCCTAAAGGGATGGAAAGATACTGTCGACTTCGTCTTTTCTGCCCCACTCAAAGGCGGTTCAATCGGATCAGAAATATCGCCTGAGTTACTCGGCGTTGGCTATATCATCGGACCGCGTATCGCAGCCATCATGGCAGCAGGTGGTGTAATGTCTTATATGCTATTGATTCCGCTGATCAAATTCTTCGGCGATGGCTTACTAACACCGCTCGCACCAGCAACCAAACTCATTAGCGAAATGAGTCCTAATGAAATTCGGGGCGCTTATGTTCTATACATCGGTGCGGGCGCTGTCGCCACTGGTGGGCTCATCAGTTTGGCTCGGGCAATGCCTTTAATTTGGCGCAGCCTTGCTGAAGGCTTATCTGGTTTCGGAAAATCGAACGCAAAGGCGACAATCGATCAAGAACACGTCCTTAGCACCGATCGTAGCATACACATGAAATGGGTAGTAATAGGATCGCTAGCCATCGTTGCCATCATCACTGCAGCAACGCCACTTCACATGAATGTATTGGGCGCATTATTAATTTTAGTCTTTGGTTTTTTGTTTGCCACCGTATCCTCACAATTAACGGGACAAATCGGCCAATCTTCTAACCCCATTTCAGGAATGACCGTCGCCACCTTATTGTTCACCTGCTTAATCTTTTTGCTGATGGG
>CALKVB010000519.1 GCA_937996605.1 uncultured Oxalobacteraceae bacterium
GGTGATTTGCAAGGGCATATAATGGATGTCAATCACGCCTTTGTTTCTGCATTTGGCTACGCGAGAGATGATTTGATCGGCAAGTTAGTTCAAGAACTTGGGCTATTTGCTCATGAAGAAGAGCGTCGCTTAGTGGCAAAGTTTACCTTGAAGCAGGGGGTAGTTGGTTATCCTGTGACGATGCGTTTGTCCAATCAAGAGAAACGACATTATTTAATTAGTACATCCGCTTTTGAATTAACGGGTGGCTGGCGATTTGTCGCTTTGTTTTTAGATCAAACTGATAGGATTGCGGCCGAAAAGGCGCAACATATCTTGACTGTAGAATTAGAGCAGCGCGTAGCAAAGCGTACCGCGGAGTTGAGTGATGCTTTGCAAAATCTAAAGCGTACGCAAAGCGATCTAGTGCAAGCGGAAAAGCTTGCCTCGCTAGGTTCTATGGTCGCGGGTATCGCGCATGAGTTAAACACACCAGTCGGCAATGCATTGATGGTGGCATCGACTTTGCTGGATCAAGAAAGACAATTTGAAGCTGGCTTAGCCAACGGTTTATCACGCAATACCTTGAAGCAGTTTCTCTTTAATATTCGAGATTCAGGCGATATTTTGGACCGTAATTTGCGTCGTACCGCAGATCTTATTAATAGTTTTAAGCAAATTGCCGTCGATCAAACCAGTGAACAGCGGCGCGACTTTGACCTACAAGAAGTGGCGCATGAAGTGTTAGTGACCTTGAGTCCTAGCCTGCGCAAAACCAAGCACATTCTTCGCAATGAGATCCCTCAAGGTATCAAACTGAATAGTTTTCCAGGGCCATTAGAGCAGGTGATTATGAACATGGTCAATAACTCCTTGCGCCATGCTTTCTCTGACGAAGATTTCGGTATTATGCGGATGAGCGCAGAACTGTCGAGCCCAGATGAGGTCAGAATTTCTTTCAGTGACAATGGCAAAGGAATTCCGGCGCAGCATATTCAGCGCATTTTCGATCCATTTTTTACGACCAAGCTGGGACAAGGCGGATCAGGATTAGGCCTCAGTATTGCTTACAACATTGTGACGGCGATGCTCGGTGGTCGCTTAGAAGTGCACAGTGAATTGGGCAAAGGCGCCGAGTTCATTATTGAAATTCCGCTGACCGCGCCGATTGAACAACGGCCAGCATAGTTTCTTAAGATGAGAAATTACTAGCAAGCCGCATGATTAACGGTTACCACATGGATGGCCAGCCCGCCTAATGACGTTTCCTTGTATTTGGCTTGCATATCATAACCGGTGACACGCATGGTTTCGATCACTTGATCTAGGCTTACATGGTGGGTGCCATCACTCTTTAATGCCAATGATGCCGCAGTAATCGCTTTAACTGCGCCCATGCCATTACGCTCGATGCAGGGGATTTGTACTAGACCACCAATCGGGTCACAAGTCATGCCAAGATGATGTTCGATACCAATTTCGGCGGCCGATTCGATTTGCTCGTTGGTGCCGCCTAAAGCGGCCGTTAAACCCGCAGCTGCCATGGCGCAAGCGACGCCGACTTCGCCTTGGCAACCGATTTCTGCGCCAGAGATCGATGCGTTTTTCTTACATAGCATGCCGACTGCTGCAGCTACTAATAAAAATTCGCGGATGCCTTTAACGGGATCAATCGGGTGACAATCTTGGGAATAGTATTTGATGATGGCAGGAATAATGCCCGCCGCACCATTGGTCGGTGCCGTCACAACACGGCCACCAGCGGCATTTTCTTCATTGACCGCCATCGCATACAAGCTCACCTTGTGCATGCCATCATGTGGCAGACTATTGTGAGTTTCGTTTGCGGTGAGCCAGAGTTTGGCTGCGCGGCGTTGCACATGCAGGCCACCTGGGAGTTCGCCCGTAATCTTCAGCCCACGTTGTATGCATTGATTCATCACCGACCAGATCTTGTCGAGGCCAGCATCGAGCTCTTCTTCGCTGCAGTGGCAAAGCTCATTGGCGCGCAATAAGGCCGCTAAAGAGAGGCCGGTGCGTTTGCCATGTGCTAATAGATCAGCCATGGTTGCAAACGGGTAGGGTAGAGCAACACTTGGGGTGCTCACGGCATTTGTGTTTTGTGCGAGCTCTGCCTCAGAGTAAATGAAGCCGCCGCCCGTTGAATAATAAGTATTGCTATAGCTGCTGCCATCTTTGCGTGTTAACGTAAAACGTAGCCCGTTAGGGTGGCCCGGTAAGACTTCTTGTTTATGCCACAGGACGTCATTGAGAATATCAAAGTCGACTTTGACTTCGCCCAGTAAGAGCATTACGCCGGAGCGCGCTAAGTCTTCGAGTTTTTGATCAACGGTATCGGGAACCACATCTTGGGGTGTCTCGCCCATGAGGCCGAGTAGCACGGCTTTGTCTGTCGCATGACCTAAACCGGTTAAGGCTAAAGAACCATATAAAGCGACCTGAACTTGCTGCGCGTTTTGTAGATCGGGACATTCTTGCAAAAACCGGCGAGCCGCAATCATTGGGCCAACCGTATGTGAGCTTGAAGGCCCAACACCGATCTTAAATAAATCAAAAACGCGCATGTCCATACTTGTGTCCTTTTTCTTGAGATCTGCATTTACTCTTATCGTCTACTTCTTTCTACCGTCAGCAAAAGTAGCGATAAAAGTAAAAGCTGTTTTATTTTTGTGTCGATCTCACTGAACCCCACGCCTTTGGGTATTCAAGTGGTGATTCAGTTGGTAACGCGCACGTTCTTGAGCATGTCTTTTACCAAGGAAGCGAGATCGATTTCTGCTTTCCAACCCCAGTCTTTGAACGCGGCCTCATCGTTTAAACTTTGTGGCCAACTCGCTGCAATTGCCTGACGGCTGTCTGGCGCGTAGTGTACCTTAAAGTTTGGTACATTTTTTGTAATTTCAGCTGTGAGTTCTTGTGGGTTAAAGCTCATGCCGCTGACGTTATACGAAGAGCGAATTTTGATATTTTCTGCTGGCGCTTCCATCAAACTGATCGTGGCGCGGATCGCGTCTGGCATATAAATCATCGGCAAACTTTGCTGCGCTTCGAGGAAGCAGGAATAAGCCTCGCCTTTCAATGCAGAATGGAAAATCGCGATGGCGTAATCCGTAGTGCCGCCACCTGGAGGTGATTTGTAGCTGATGATGCCTGGGTAGCGAATACTGCGTACGTCCACATTATATTTTTGGAAGTAGTATTCGCACAGACGCTCACCCGCCAATTTACTGATACCGTAAATCGTGTTCGGGTCCATCACCGTGTATTGTGGTGTGTTGACCGCTTCCGTATTCGGACCGAAAGCAGCGATGGAAGATGGCCAGAATACTTTCAATGGTTTGCCAGCTTCGCCACGAATACGAGCCAATTCGAGAATATTGAGCAAGCCATCCATGTTCAAAGTCCAGGCTTTCAATGGCGCTTTTTCGCCAGTCGCCGACAATAAGGCTGCTAATTGGTAGACCTGAGTGATTTCATACTTGTCATGAATTTCAGCTAAACGCACTGCGTTCAAAACGTCAACCACTTCATACACTTTGGCGCCATATAAACTTGTTGGGCTAATGTCGGCAGCAATCACATTGTCTGCACCATGTTTTGCGGCTAATGCGTCGACTAACTCGCTACCAATTTGACCATTCGCGCCAATGACTAAAATACGTTCCATATCACTTCCTGATTTTTGAATATTGATTATCTTTTGCTGTGAGTGGCGCTTACTTAATCAAGCCCAACTCACGACCTGCCTGTGCAAAGGCCGCCAAGGCTGTTTGCAATTGTTCTTTGCTGTGTGCAGCGGATAATTGCACGCGCACACGTGCTTGGCCCATTGGCACCACAGGGTAGAAGAAGCCTGTTACTAAAACACCGAGTTCCACCATGCGTGCGGCAAATTTTTGCGCGACGGGTGCATCGAACAACATCACCGGTACCACTGGGTGTGTACCTGGTTTGATGGTGAAACCTAAGGCTTCAATTTCACGACGGAAGAAAGCGGTGTTTTCGTGCAAGCGATCGCGCAATTCTGTGGACTTAGACAAACGCTCGAGCACGGCTAAAGAAGCGCCAGCGATGGATGGTGCCAAGGTATTGGAGAACAAATAAGGGCGTGACTTTTGACGCAATGTATCGATCACTTCTTTACGTGCCGCGGTGAAACCACCCATCGCGCCGCCGAGGGCTTTGCCCAATGTTCCAGTAATGATGTCGATACGGCCCATGACGTTGTGGTGTTCATGCGT
>CALKVB010000520.1 GCA_937996605.1 uncultured Oxalobacteraceae bacterium
TGGTCGCCTTTTTTGGGTTACCTTTTTTGGCGACGCAAAAAAGGTAACTGGCCGCCGGGCCACTCCCGGCCTGCGAACTTCAATACTCACCAAAGGACAATGAAACAAAGAACCAAAGACACTGGATTCCCGCTTTCGCGGGAATGACGCTTATCTGGACTTCAAGCATCACCTAACTTTCAACAAACAATTGAAGGTGCTTGCTTTTGACTTACCCCACTTCTGACACTGCCAATTGTGCCAGGCAGAAAATGGATTAAGAAAGCCTTGTGTCTGAGCCGCAGGCGAGTTTCAAGGCTTTCCCATTTTTTGACTTTCACAATTGGGAAGCCGAAGGCCAGTGGCAGTGTGGTCGCCTTTTTTGGGTTACCTTTTTTGGCGACGCAAAAAAGGTAACTGGCCGCAGGGCCACTCCCGGCCTGCGAACTTTGAATTCGACCAACCGTCAAATAGAACGAAAGCCACTGGATTCCCGCACGCGCGGGAATGACGAAAACATACAGGCACGGCAGCCTCGCAAATTTCCAGCGCTAGTTCTTGGCTATGATTTTGGCCTTCTCCACTTCTGACACTGCCAATTGTGCGAGGCAGAAAATGGAATCCCGTCACCGCGAAAATGACGCACCAACTAATTCGGTAATCATCAATCTCACTTACTCAATCTCCACCAAGAAGGCAATAACGCCCTTACCTGCGCTTGATTGAACCTATCGTCCATCAAATAAATCACCCCTTGATCTTCTGGGGTGCGTATAACACGGCCAGCTGCTTGTACTACTTTTTGCATGCCGGGGAAAAGATAGGTGTAGTCGTAACCTGCGCCGAAAATATCTTGCATGCGTTGGCGGATTTGTTCGTTGATGGAGTTTAATTGTGGCAGACCCAAGGTGGCGATGAAGGCGCCGATGAGCCTTGCGCCTGGTAGGTCTATGCCTTCGCCAAACGCGCCGCCTAATACCGCGAAGCCTATGCCTTGGCTGTGTTCGGTGAATTGCTCCACAAATTGGCGTCTCGCTGATTCGTCCATCTGCCTAGTTTGGGTCCAGACTTCTACTTCAGTGCATTGCTGTTGAAAATGCTCGCGTGCTTGTTCCATGTAGTCGAAGCTACTAAAGAAAGCGAGGTAATTACCGGGTTGTGCGGCAAACTGCGTAGCCATAACTTCAGTGATGTGGTGTAGCGATCGTTGTCGATCTGCATAACGGGTCGACACGTGATGAAGCACTTTGACGTCTAACTGTTCTGCGCGAAAAGGTGAAGGCACATCAATCCATGCGGTATTTTCTGGCATGCCAAGCAGATCATGATAATAATTCCACGGGCTTAATGTCGCTGAAAACAAAGCAGTGCAGTGGCTGGCGGTGAACCGATGTTTGAGATAAGGTGCGGGCACGATATTGCGTATGCCGAGAGTCGATTCGCCGCGCTGCATGTGCACTTCAAACAGAGCATGTTCGCCAAAACTTTCGCACAAACGGCTAAAGAGCAAAGCATTCAAATAAAAGCTTTGCAGCTCAGGTAGCACGGTGCTTGGATGTTGATTATTGTAGTCACCGATCTCTGCACAGGCATTGCTTAGCGCGAGTAAAAACTTTTCCGGTACTTCGCTGTGGGCATTGTAATTATTTGTGTGATCGCTTATGTGATTGCCGGTGCCAAGCTTCTCATCATCCTCTTGCGCTTGGGATTTTTGCAGTTGCCGCCATTGACGGGCAAATCGTTCTAAGGGCTTCCTTAGCTGCGCCGGTGCTTGCTTGCGCATGCTTTTAAAATCACGATAACTGAGCTCTGCGCTATACATGACGCGGGCTCTGGCGACCATATTGTGCGCTTCATCAACCAACAAGGCGACCTTCCACTCGTTCGCCAGCGTTTGCGCGTAGAGCATGGCGTTCAGATCAAAATAATAGTTGTAGTCGCCGACCACCATGTCCGCCCATTTGCTCATTTCGGTACTGAAGTAATACGGACATACTTGGTGCGCCAAGGCCACCTCACGCAAGCGCGCTTGATCCAGCATATCGACATCGAGCGCTGCCTTTCTCGCTACTGGCAATCTATCGTAGAAGCCTTTCGCTAAGGGGCAAGAATCGCCATGACAAGCATTCTCCGGAAATTCACAGGCCTTACTTTTGGCCACCAATTCAATCACACGCAGAGGCTGGCTTGGATTGTTCGAATTGTTTAGTGTTAATTCTGAAGCCTGCCATTGCGGCGATAAACTAACGACGGCATCGAGTGCTAATTGTCGCCCTGAAGTTTTCGCCGCAAGAAAAAATAGTTTGTCGAGGCCATGTTCTTTGCATGCTTTTAACATGGGGAAGATACTGGCCATCGTCTTGCCTATGCCTGTGGGCGCTTGTGCCAGCAGACAGCAGGCACGATGACTGGCTTTGTACATGGCTTCGGCGAGCTCGCGCTGGCCCACACGAAATTGCGCATGTGGGAATTGAAGGCGCGCCAAGAGTGCATCGCGTTGCTGCCTGTGGTGCATTTCTTGTTTCGCCCAGGCCAGGAACACGCAACATTGCGCTTCAAAAAATTGCCGTAGATCGCCTGCTGTGTGTTTGGCCGAAACGATGTTCTCTGCTTTGCTATCGACATTAAAATAAATAACGGCAACGCGGATCTCTTTGAGCTGCCACTTCTCACATAAGAGGTGGCCGTAGATCTTGGCTTGTGCCATGTGCAGATAACGATGGTTCTCCGGCACCGCAGCCAAATCGCCGCGATAGGTTTTGATTTCTTCAATCTGTTGGCGCTCAGGCCAGTAGCCGTCTGCCCTGCCCTTTACTAGGAGCTCTTGATAGTTGCCTTGCAAAACCACTTCATATTCATACCCAGCGGGGCGTCGTGCAACCACCTGAGCATGGCCTTCTATGCCTTCTTGTGAAGTGGGCGACGGCGTGAAACGTAAATCTAAGTCACCTTGTTTGGCTGTGAATTCGCATAGGCTGCGTACGCCAACGGTGTAACTTGTGCCTTCATTGATAGAATCTGAAACGCCAACATTCATGGCGACTCCGTTTGCCAACGCAAGTAACACACTGAAATCGGCAAATCATGCCGATGGCAGAATTCGATGAGGCGAATTTGGTTGTCTTGTAGTTTGTCGCCGGGGCCTTTAACTTCCACCAATTGATAGCGTGCTTCAGCGGGAAAGAATTGAATCAGGTCGGGGAAACCGCTACGGTTACTTTTAATATCCGCCAAAATACGTTCGAACCAATGCCGCAAATGCGCTGGTGGAATGCATTGCAAAGCCAACTCGAGCAAATCTCCATCGACACTTTCCCAAAACACAAACGGTGACTGCTTGCCGTATTTCTCGCGATAGGTTTGTCGAATTCTCTCTTGATAGGCATCCGTGTCGAGCAAGGCAAAACATTGTGCAAAATCTTCTGCTCTCCGTGCAACAAAATCTTCGCTGGTTAAATCAACGGGGCCACGATGAAAAGGATGAAAAAACGCGCCAGGCAGCGCCTTAAAAATGGCAGGCCAACAAAGCAAACCAAGCAAAGAATTCAACAAGGTATTCTCGACATAAAATACGGGCGCGTGGTCACGGTGCAGATGTTCGCGCACGACCTCTTCGACATAAAAATCTTGCTGCGGATACGGCAATTGCAAGTGTACGGTGTTGACTTCAAGTGCCACTTTCTTCTCTTTATTTTTTTCTAGCTTCTTCGTTGATTTGCTCAGCAGGCGCGGTGCACTGCGTTGCAGTTGTTGCAGCTCTGCTTCGCTTTCTGGTGCTGCCAGTGCTTCGTTTAATAAAGCGACGGCGGCATTAGTTTCTCCCATTTTCTCTAGCACGCGTATACGGCGTTGACGCGCACCGGGGTAGCAACTGGCTGCGTACACTTGCTGCGCCAATGGCCAGGCTTGTTGTTTCTCTAAATGCTGCCCGATATGAAAGAACAATTTGTGACGACGTCGCTCTATCCACGCATTCGGTATCTGCAATAACTTCACCTGCGTTACCAACAGCTCGATTTCTTCGACGGTGGTGCAGAGTTCAAATACATCACGACAGCTTTGCAAAGCGAGGTAATCATCAACATCGCGGCGCGATTGAAAGCCACGTGCTTCGGGCGAAAAATCTATGGTTTCGTATTGGTAAATGCCGAGATCAGATAAAACAAACTCAGACCAATCTTGGTGGCTATTGCCAAAGAAGATTAAGCGTAAGCGATGGCATAGCTCTTTGATTTGAATCTGCCACACAACATCGTCTATGCGCGGACACCATTGAGAAAACGCTTGAACCAAGCCGGCTTCGTCTTGTTGATACTGCGCTTGCTGCGATAGCTGGGCAAACAAATCTGCTTTCTTCAACTGTTTTTGCGCGGGCGTCAGGGCAAACGCCGCAGCCAATTCAGGCTTAAGTAATAGATCAAACAGTTCCACTAAACCTAGGGCGGGGTCAGCAATCACCCAAGCAACATCAATTAATGGCTGCATCGCGGTCGCAGTGTCACCAATCTCGTCGTAGTGAAGTTTGCTAGCGCGAAACAGCTCACCTTTGCGCATCACCATCCGCACAAACAAAGCCCGTGATGCCTGCGGCATCTGCGCGAACTGTGCAATGAATTGTTTTTCTTCAGTGTTAAGCACGTCGTCATAGCGCGAACCCACCCACGCCAGTACTAGTTCGAAATTATCGAGATAGTACAAGGGGTGCAAGACAGGAAGCTCTGGCTGTGATGAGGTATCAGGTTCGAGCCTTGAATTGGTGTGAGACGACATTGAGGCGGTTTAATCGATAAGGATGAGCACAAATTACACTACTGTATATTTGAACAGTATATCGATTTTAGGCTTGTCGCACCATGGCCTAGGCTTTTGGCGCTAGGCTTCGTCACGCATTACTGCCACTAATTGCTGTCGCAACCACGCGTTAGCGGCATCATTCTCGGTGTTGGCATGCCAATATAGATGGGCATCGATCGGCTGCGTGGCGAGTGGGAAAGGATCGATACGGTTGTCGAACTGGGCATTCGCGATATTGGCGTAGTGTTCGGGCATGGTTAGCAATAAATCCGTTTCAGAGACCACGCGACAAGCAGCGAAATAGTGCTGACAGCGTAAAGCGATATGGCGACGTAGGCCTTCGCGATTTAATTCATTGTCTTCTAAACCCAAACCTTTACGGCGCGATGAAACCAACACATGGGCCTGTTGTAGATAGGTGTCCAAATCCAATAAGCGCCCTTTCTTCTTAGGAAAAGCAGGATGTGCTTTACGCGACAACACTATCAGGCGATCTCGCGTCACCCGCTGTTGCCGTATCGCGCCGCCCGAAGCCATCGGCATCGGCACATCGAGCACCATATCGAGGTTGCCACTGCTGAGCTCGGTTTCGATATCTGCACGATCGACACGCACGCTTGAGATCAACATGCCGGGCGCTTGCTGCGCAATTCTTTGCATCAGCTTTGGCAGTAGCGTGGCTTCGAATACATCGCGTAAGCCCAAGTGAAAACTGCGCTCGGCTTTACTGGCATCAAAACTCTGCTCGGTTTGCAAACTTGCTTCAAACAACTGCAAACCTTGCCGCACTTGCATGATGATGCTGCGCGTGAATGCTGTCGGCGCCATGCTTGCGCCTTGGCGTACAAATAGCGGATCGTTAAACATGGTACGCAAACGCGCTAGAGCGTGGCTCAGTGCCGGCTGACTCAGATTCAATACCTGGCTGGCACGCGTAATATTGCCCTGCGTGTAAATGGCATCGAGGACGACAAAGAGGTTGAGGTCAGTTCTTGAGATATGCATAGAATGAATTATGCCATATGCATATCATTCATTTGATCTATTTTGTGACTAGCTCTATGCTCTTGCGTCAACCTTGAATGTTAGATGCTACAAGTTGAAGCTGAAACCAAACTCAAACAGAGAATAAGTTTACCCCCTCTCCCGCGAGCGGGAGGGGGTTAGGGTGAGGGTGCTTGAGACATAATGAGGTTTGTAATAACTGCAGTACAGGAAGACAAGGCATATCGAATATTTTCTCGAATACTTTATCAAATACTTTATCGACATCTGAGCGCCCCTCATCCCCGCCCCTTCTCCCGCTCGCGGGAGAAGGGTGTTTAACTAATCACTGGTGTCGAAGATTAACTCGAACAAACACTACGACGACATAAGCCGCCCACAAGAAAGCCCCCTATGAACTTCGATCACTCTCCCGTCGCAAAAGATCTCATCGCTCGAATGCAAAAGTTTATGCAAGAAGAAGTCTTACCTGCCGAAGCAACTTACTACCAGCAACTGAAAGGTGGTAGCGATTGGACGCAATGGCAACAGCCAGCGATTATGGAAGAACTTAAAACTAAGGCCAAGGCCGCGGGTTTGTGGAATTTGTTTTTGCCTGAGGATGGCGCACGTTTAGCCAATATTGATTACGCGCCACTGGCAGAAATCACCGGTCGTTCGATGATGTCGCCTGAGGTGTTCAACTGCAATGCGCCTGATACCGGCAATATGGAAGTCTTGGTTAAGTACGGTTCGGAAGAACAAAAGCAACGCTGGCTTAAACCATTGATGGCTGGCGAAATTCGTTCTGCATTTTGCATGACCGAGCCGGACGTTGCCTCCAGCGATGCCACCAATATGCAAGCGACCGCTATCGTCGAAGGCGATGAAGTCGTGATCAATGGCCGCAAATGGTGGAGCTCCGGCATTGGCCACCCGAATTGCAAAGTGCTGATTTTTATGGGCTTGAGTGATGCCTCTGCCGACAAACATCGCCAGCATTCTATGGTGTTGGTACCACTCGACACTCCTGGCGTGAAGATTGAACGCATGTTGCCGGTGTTCCATACCTTGGATGAGCCATTTGGTCACGGTGAGGTCAGTTTTACTAATGTACGTCTGCCGCTATCTGCCATTATTGGTGGCGAAGGTGGTGACGGCGGCGTGAGCGGCATTGGTCGCGGTTTTGAAATCGCACAAGGTCGCCTCGGGCCTGGCCGTATTCATCACTGCATGCGCGCGATTGGGGCGGCAGAATATGCACTCGAATTAATGTGCCAACGTTCGCTCAGCCGTGTAGCGTTCGGCAAACCACTAGCGAAACTCGGCGGCAATGCTGACATCATCGCCAACGCCCGCATGGCGATTGAACAAGCGCGTCTGCTAACACTCAAAGCTGCATGGATGATGGATACCGTGGGTGTCAAAGCGGCGATGAGTGAGATTTCGCAAATCAAAGTCGTTGCGCCGAATGTGGCGACACAAGTGATTGATGCAGCGATGCAAATGCATGGCGGAGCTGGGCTGTCGGATGACTTCCCCTTGGCGGCACTGTATGCCTATGCACGGGTGTTACGACTCGCCGATGGCCCCGACGAAGTACATCGTGGCTTGATCGCCAAAATAGAATTGAAGCAGCAAGCGCTGCGTGCAGGCATCAAGTGAGACTATCGCAATCAAATATGCAATTAGAATCAAAAAAATGAGAGATCGCAATGCGC
>CALKVB010000521.1 GCA_937996605.1 uncultured Oxalobacteraceae bacterium
AGTTCTTCCGTATGTTGGCTCAAGTTTAGCGGCTGCGAACGAGCTGGCGACTTACCAACGCCAGCGCGCGAGTAGACCACAACTTTTGCTTGCTTGGTGATGGCCGGTGCTACTTTGTGCCAAACACTGAGATCGCTCATGAAACCTGATTCGAAGATAACCGTGTAGGCACCATCACCAGCTTCAATCGTATGTAATTGACCGTCGCTAATGGAAGTCATTTTTTCCGTTCCTTGTGCGCATGATGCTTGGGAACTCAAGCCATTAAGCGCACAGGCAAGAATGAGGGCGAGTAAATATTTCATATAAATCCTTCGTTGCAATTTTGACTTTACATTCGAATTTGTGATGAAGCGGACAAGCATGAAAAATTCGAAACTATTTGCTACTTGTGTAGCATGCTGCAAGTGTAGCATTCGTAATTTTGTAAAGTCAAGCATATAAACGCGACTTCGTTTTTACTTCATTGAATTGCTAGTCTTAAATTTGAATTTGATTGAATTTGAATCGAATTGAGATGCGCAGCGTGTGCTTTGGCTTTGTTTCCGAGGTTTGAGTCGAATACGATACCAACCTCGGAGCATGTTGAAGACAGTTTGTAAATGGTGAAAGACCTAGCCGTGATAGGCAGCTTCAAGTTTAGCGACTTCGATTTTCCCCATTTCCATCATCGCCTTCATGACCCGAGCAGAGCGTTCGACGTCGTCATCTTGTAACATGCTGACGAGGCTGCGCGGGACGATTTGCCATGACACCCCAAATTTATCTTTGAGCCACGCGCAGCGGCCTGGAGTGCCGCCTTCGGCTAAGCGATCCCAATAGTGATCAACTTCTTCTTGAGTTTCGCAGTCAACAAATAAGGAAATTGCTTCAGTAAATGGAAATTGTGGGCCGGCATTTAAGGCGATGAAGGTTTGGCCTTCTATTTCAAATCGCATGGTGAGCACTTTGCCATTGAGCTCGGGTACGGCATCGCCATAACGTGAGACATCAAGTATTTTGCCATTCGCAAAAATACTGAGGTAATGATTGACCGCTTCTTCAGCGCTGAAATTAAACCAAAGGCAGGGTGTGATTTTATTCATATTGTGAGTCCTTAGAATTCAACTAATTTTTGGAAGCCGCCATAGATCAAACGCTTGCCGTCAAATGGCATGGGAATACTCTCAGGTGAAAAACGCGGATCGGCCATCATTTTCTCCCACGCTAAGTCTCGCACTTCTTTCGACGGCCATGTCATCCATGAGAACACTACGGTTTCCTCATCTTTTAACATGACAGCTTGTGGAAACGAGGTGAGCTTCCCTGGCTGGACATCATCGGCCCAACACTCAACGATATTGAGAACACCAAATTCTTTGAATAGGGCTGCAGTTTTGCGAGAGTACTCGGCGTAGACTTCTTTGTCTTTGGTGGCGACTGGAATAATAAAACCGTCAACATAGTTCATGATATTTGACTTCCTTGTATAAAACGGTAAATTGCAGATTGGTAACAAAGTTGCCACCACAGTGTAAGGAGAGGATGTTATTCAAGCAAGGCAAATTTAAATCATGCATCGAGTTGGCAAATAAAAACTCGTTTTGTGTGGTGAATTCATAGCAAAATATGCCTGAACTCGCGGGAATTGCCCTGAAAAATGTGTCAAAATAGCGCTTTTGCGAAATTCTGCCTGTTCAACAAGATTCTCCATTCCCAGCGTGTAAGCGCATTCTGTCTTTACCCTAGATAGATTCACAAGGAAAATCAATTCCTTCTCGACGAGATCTTGTTTTGCCGTTTATTGGCGCACCTTGTATGTTCGAACAGAATCGAGATTGAAGTAAAGTTTAAAACTGAGCTTGAAGCTGAGTATGAAACTGAACTCAAGTTCCTCTTCGTCGATATTTAGGTTCCTAGCATTTTTCGCCTGATGCACTTGGCTTCAGCTTTTTCGTTGTGAATGTCAACGAAGTTCCTCGTGCAGCGTTAAGTTTGGTTTGTACTTGTTTATGATTTTTCTCACTCTGGAGTTTTAACATGTTTCAGCACGTCGAAGCCTACGCAGGCGATCCTATCCTCTCCTTGAATGAAGCGTTCGGTAAAGATACCCGCCCAAACAAGATCAATTTGTCGATTGGGATTTACTTTGACGATAACGGCAAGATTCCAATGTTGCCATCGGTACGTGCTGCTGAATTGAAAGTAGTTGAAGCGGCTGGTGCGCGTCCTTACTTGCCAATGGAAGGTGCCGCGAATTTCCGTACTGCAGTTCAACACCTCTTGTTTGGTGCGGAACATGCTGCAGTAAAAGCAGGCCGTGTTGTGACGTTGCAGACTGTGGGTTCAAGCGGTGGTTTGAAAGTAGGCGCAGATTTCATCAAGCGTTACTTCCCGAATACCACGATGTTGATCAGCGACCCAACTTGGGATAATCATCGTGCAGTATTTGAAGGTTCTGGTTTGGTTGTCAAAACCTATCCTTACTACAATGCGGCGACTGGTGGCTTGCGTTTCGAAGAAATGTTGGCGAGCTTGAAGCAGGCTGAAGAGAAGAGTGTGGTTCTGTTGCATGCTTGCTGCCATAACCCAACTGGTGTGGATCTGACCAAAGAACAGTGGCAACAATTGGTGCCAGTGTTGAAAGAGCGCAATTTGATTCCTTTCCTCGATCTGGCATACCAAGGCTATGGCGACGGTATCGAAGAAGATGCTTACGCAATTCGTTTGATCGCTGAGTCTGGCTTGAGCGCATTTGTCGCCAACTCCTTCTCTAAGAGCATGAGTTTGTACGGTGAGCGTTGTGGCGCGTTGAGCGTGGTCTGTCCAGATGCTGCGCAAGCAGTGAACGTATTAGGCCAATTAAAAGCAAGTATTCGCCGTAACTATTCAAACCCACCAATGCATGGTGGTCAAATCGTCGCTACGGTATTGACTGACGCTGCATTGCGTCCGATGTGGGAAGCAGAAGTGGTCGCTATGCGCGATCGTATTCAAGCAATGCGTCGTTCCTTGCACGATGTGTTAACCGCTAAAGTACCAGGTCGTGATTTCAGTTATTTCCTCACACAACGCGGCATGTTCTCCTATACAGGTTTGACCGCAGAACAATGTGATCGCTTGAAAGAAGAATTTGGCGTGTACTTGGTTCGCTCGGGTCGTATGTGCGTCGCTGGTTTAAACACGCGTAATGTTGAGGCGACAGCAAACGCGATTGCGGCAGTGTTGGCGTAAGCACATAACCAAGCTTTGCGTCTTAACTAAAAAAACCACTCTGTTTGGAGTGGTTTTTTTTGATCAAAAATTTACTCCGGAAGTGATAAATTACGGACGATTTCTTCGCAATTGTCTTCGTTGATAAACCCTAAGGCTAACTTGAGAGTGCTCGACCGTCCAGTTGTCCAAGATTGTAGAGGGTGTGTTTGTTTGTGTTCACGCAGATTGAGCAGTGATTTTTGCTCTAATAGCGAGCGTAATCGACGAGCTACTGCTTTGCCTGTATCAATGATATGAATTGTCTGTGCCTTGCTAGTTGGATTCTCAGCAAGCACTTGACGAATTTGTGTTTCGATAAAAGGATAGTGGGTGCATCCCAAAACAAGGGTATCAACTTCTTGTGTTAAAAGTGGATTAACGTAAAGGCGTAATAGATTGAAAATCGCAGGTGAGTTTAAATCGCCTTGTTCAATTTGATCTACCAGCCCAACGCAAGCTTGAGGAATAAAGGTCGTTTGCGTTTCATTTGCTAATTGAGCACTTAGCTTTTGAAATTTCTGACTCTGCAACGTACTACGAGTAGCCAAAACGCCGACTACCTTACTTTCGCTGCGCGCTGCTGCTGGTTTAAGACCAGGCTCCATACCGATGATAATTAATTGCGGGTAGCGTTCACGCAATTCGGCTACAGCCGCGGCAGTGGCCGTGTTACACGCAATCACCAAAGCCTTGATCCCTTTGCTGAGAAAAAACTCAGTTATTTTAATGCTTCGAGAAATCAACTCTTCATTGGAGCGCTCGCCATACGGTGCATAGGCTGAGTCGGCAATATAAAGAAATTCTTCGTTGGGTAATTCTTGGCGTAGATGTTGCACGACGGATAAACCGCCTATGCCAGAATCAAACACGCCAACAGGCGCTTGGCTGTTGGCGTGTGTGATTGATACTTTGGGTTCGTACTGGGCCGAAATCATGGAGCTATTCTCAAGCAACTGGAATGATCCCAATCTTCGCTTGCCATTCTTTTGGTCCTGTATTGTGTACAGAAGTACCGTTGGCATCAACCGCAACTGTCACTGGCATATCGACGACGTCAAATTCGTAGATTGCTTCCATGCCGAGATCTGCAAAGCCAACAACTTTGGCTTGCTTAATCGCTTTCGAGACTAAGTAGGCCGCACCACCGACTGCCATCAAGTATGCAGACTTATGCTTCTTGATCGATTCGATAGCAACAGGGCCGCGTTCTGCTTTACCGATCATAGATATCAGGCCTGTTTTTTCGAGCATCATGTCGGTGAATTTGTCCATGCGAGTTGCGGTGGTTGGGCCAGCTGGACCAACTGCTTCTTCGCGTACAGGATCAACAGGGCCCACGTAGTAAATGACACGATTGGTGAAATCGACAGGCAGAGTTTCGCCTTTTGCCAACATGTCTTGAATGCGTTTGTGTGCAGCATCACGACCCGTAAGCATCTTGCCATTCAAGAGTAAAGTTTGGCCTGGTTTCCAAGAGGCGACTTCTTCTTTGGTCAGCGTATTCAGGTCAATACGTTTGGACTTTTCTGTATCGGCAACCCAATGTACGTCTGGCCAGTTGGAAAGTGATGGTGGTTCCATGTAAGCAGGACCAGAGCCATCAAGCACGAAGTGACCATGGCGGGTCGCAGCACAGTTTGGAATCATTGCCACTGGTTTAGAGGCTGCATGGGTTGGATACATGTTGATCTTGACGTCGAGCACGGTGGTCAAGCCACCGAGGCCTTGTGCGCCAATACCGAGAGCATTGATCTTGTCGCACAATTCAATACGTAGTTCTTCAGTTTTATTACGTGGGCCGCGCAATTTTAATTCATGCATGTCGATGTCTTCCATTAAAGATTCTTTCGCCATCAACATTGCTTTTTCCGCCGTACCGCCGATACCGATGCCGAGCATGCCAGGAGGGCACCAACCAGCGCCCATGGTTGGTACGGTTTTCATGACCCAATCTACTAATGAGTCAGACGGGTTCAACATCACGAACTTAGTTTTGTTCTCGGAGCCGCCACCTTTAGCTGCTAATTGAACGTCAACTGTGTTACCTGGAACCAGTTCCATGTGCACCACGGCTGGCGTATTGTCTTTGGTATTTTTACGGTCAAATTGTGGGTCGGCCACAATCGAAGCGCGCAATACGTTTTCGGAGTAAGCGTAGCCGCGACGCACACCTTCGTTAACGGCGTCGATAATTGAGCCAGTAAACCCCTCGAAACGCACACCCATACCCACCTTCAAAAACACGTTGACGATGCCAGTGTCTTGGCAAATTGGACGCTTACCTTCAGCGCACATGCGTGAGTTTGTCAAAATTTGCGCAATCGCATCTTTTGCCGCTGGGCTTTGCTCGATTTCATAAGCACGCGCTAAATGGGAAATGTAATCGGCCGGGTGATAGTAGCTGATGTACTGCAAGGCAGCGGCGACTGATTCGATTAGATCATCTTGCTTGATAACGGTCATGATGAGGCTTTCTTGAAAAAGAAGTAAGAATTAATGTTTGTGTGAATTTTGCTGTGCTTTGGTCATCAACTGGTCGCAGTAGGCGATTGCCAGCGCAGATAATAAAAATACGACGTGTATGACGGTCTGCGCGATTAGTTCTTTTTCTCCATATGCTTTGGCGTTGATGAATGTTTTTAACAAGTGAATTGAAGAGATACCAATGATCGCCATCGCCAGTTTAACTTTGAGGACGGTTGCGTTTACGTGGGATAACCATTCAGGTTGATCTGGATGATTTTCCAGGCCGAGGCGGGAAACGAAGGTTTCATAGCCGCCGACAATAACCATGACCAAGAGGTTGGAAATCATCACAACGTCAATCAGGCCCAATACCACTAGCATAATGGTGGTCTCGTTTAAAGAGGTGACTCCCTCGGCCGCAACTCCAGTAACTGACACAGCTTTGAGTAAATGTTCGAGTGCATGTTGATTTCCCATCGCCGCACTGATCAAGCCAACCAACTCAACCCAAAAGTGATAAACGTAGACACACTGAGCGAGAATCAAACCGAGGTAGAGAGGAAGTTGAATCCAACGACTGGCAAAAATCAAAGTGGACAACGGTGAGAGCGGGCGTGGCGTTTTTGTTTCCGACATGGGTGATTAACCTCTTAATTGATTTCGATTATTTATGATTTTGATTAGGCTGTGTTCAAGTACGAAGTGCCCAGAAAAAAAGATCGTAAAATATGATTTTTGCTACACAAAGTGCAGCAGCATTTTACACCGATGTGCTTTAGATGTCTTCGCCTAGCGCTATTTGTCAAATGCTTGCGTTAGATCAAACAAAACTGGCCTCACTAAGTAGTAATACCAGTGATTTAAAAATAGCTTTTTTGGACGTCTAGCCTTAGAATCATTGTCAAAAAACAAGAAGCGGTGAATATCAAAAAGCTTTGAAGTCGATTCGGCAAATATTCGTCGAGGTCACTGCCTTTGGCAGAAGTCCTTATGATGACGAGGCTTTTTGATATTCACAACAGCATGGAGACAACTATGTCGGATCAAGAAGTCAAAACTGAATCACGGGTATTTCCTCCGCCGGTAGCGTTTGCGGCAAATGCAGCTATTTCTGGGATGGATGCGTATAACGCTCTATGCGCTGAAGCGGCTGCAGATTACGAAGGCTTTTGGGCCAAGTTGGCGCGCGAAAACCTCCATTGGAATAAACCTTTCTCCACAGTTCTCGATGAATCCGAAGCACCATTGTACAAATGGTTTGATGACGGTCTCCTTAATGTTTCTTACAACTGTCTTGACGTCAATATTCAAAAAGGACTAGGCGACAAAACAGCCATTATTTTTGAAGCCGATGGCGGCGACGTCACTAATGTTAGCTATAAAGATTTGCATGCAAAAGTATGCCAATTCGCTAATGGTTTGCGCTCGCTTGGCGTGAAAAAGGGCGACCGTGTAGTCATCTACATGCCGATGTCGGTTGAGGGTGTGGTCGCAATGCAAGCCTGTGCTCGTATTGGTGCGACACATTCTGTCGTATTCGGTGGCTTCTCCGCTAAATCTTTGCAAGAACGTATAGTGGACGTCGGAGCCACGCTCGTCATTACAGCCGACGAGCAGGTTCGTGGTGGTAAGCAATTGCCTTTAAAAGCGATTGTTGACGAAGCCTTAGGTCTGGGCGATTGCGAAAAAGTTTCTAAAGTTGTGGTCTACAAACGCACTGGCGGCAACGCCCCATTTAATGCAGAACGCGATTTGTGGATGCATGATTTGGTTGCA
>CALKVB010000522.1 GCA_937996605.1 uncultured Oxalobacteraceae bacterium
GACAGAAGATTGAAATTTGAAGAAGCGTTCTTTTTCCAGTTGGGTTATGGTCTCAAAAAAAATTACAACAGAAGTTTTACGATTGGGAATCCTTTTCCGATTGTAGGCGAAAATTTCAATAATTTTTACGAAAATTTTCTTCCTTTTGAATTAACCAATTGCGAACCTTGTTTTTAAGTACAGGTTCTTTATTGATAGAGCCTAGTCCTTTGCCATGAATCACGCGTACACAGCGAAAGCCACTTCGGACGCAACGGCGAATAAATTCTCCAAGATTGTCACGTGCTTGGTCTCGTCGCATACCATGCAAGTCAAGCTGAGCCTGTATGGTCCATTCGCCTTGGCGCAATTTCTTGGCCACATCAATGCCAACACCTGGTCGTGTATAGCTTAGATTTTCGTCGGAATCGAGCAGGCTTCCTGCATCAAATTCATCGGAAATCGATTCTTGAAAAGCAGCACGTTCATCTTCTATGTGTTTGTAGGGAATCGGTGCTGGTTTCTTTGGTTGTGGGTGATGCTTGTCGATATTCTTTGACTTTAAGGCCTGCACTTCGCCGACCGTATTACGAAAAATATTCGCTTCGATTGCAGCTTGCTTTTCGCGAGCGAGTCTTTCAGCTTCCGCTTTGGCACGTTGTTCTTGTTGCAGTTTGAGCTGTTTCGCGACGTCTTGTAAGTCAGCAAAAGTCTTCATTGAGCTTGCCATGATATTTGCTGTTAAGAGAAAAAGCGAGATGAATCTTGTACGCAGTTTGTCAGTTGCGTACAAGACTTCGGAGTAAGTATATTACTTAGCCTTCGAGGAAACGCTGTGCATCTAAGGCAGCCATACAACCTGTACCAGCACTAGTGATTGCTTGACGGTAGATATGATCTTGCACGTCACCTGCCGCGAATACGCCAGGAATATTAGTGGCGGTCGCCATTCCTTCATTACCCATTTTGGTAATGATGTAGCCGTTTTTCATTTCTAACTGGCCGTCAAAAATGCTGGTGTTGGGTTTGTGCCCGATGGCGATGAATACGCCATGCAATGCTACAGAACTGACCACCCCATCTGCAGATTTGATATTGATGCCAGTGACGCCAGAATCATCACCCGTGACTTCATCTAAAGTGTGGTTCCATTTGATCTCGACTTTTCCTTCGGCGACTTTGGCCATCAAGCGGTCGATCAAAATTGCCTCGGCGCGGAATTTGTCGCGACGATGGATGACGGTTACTTTGCTCGCGATATTCGAGAGATATAAAGCCTCTTCAACTGCGGTATTGCCGCCGCCAACCACTGCCACTTCTTTGCCACGGTAGAAGAAACCATCGCAAGTTGCACAAGCAGAGACGCCTTTACCCATAAATGCTTCTTCGGATGGTAGGCCTAAGTATTGTGCCGATGCACCGGTCGCAATGATCAAGGAGTCGCAAGTGTATTCGGCTTGATCGCCGATTAAGCGAATAGGCTTTTCGGTCAATTTTGCAGTATGGATATAATCAAAAATGATTTCGGTATTGAAGCGTTCAGCATGTTCCAAGAAACGCTGCATTAATTCTGGCCCTTGCACACCATTGGGATCTGCTGGCCAGTTTTCAACGTCAGTGGTCGTCATCAGTTGGCCGCCTTGCTCAACACCGGTGATAAGGACCGGTTTGAGGTTGGCACGAGCTGCGTACACCGCTGCGGAGTAACCGGCTGGGCCAGAGCCAAGGATTAGGACGTGGGCGTGTTTAGCTGTAGTAGACATAAGGGTTCCGATAAGTAAAGTCGACAATACCGTCAATGTAAGCACAATTCATCCTTGGGTATTGTCCAAGAACTCTGCAGATTGAGCATTTGGTCAATAAATCAAGCGATGAAATCATCAAAGCAGGGATTATCCCAGATTTGCGCGGAATTGACTTTATTCAGCTCAAGGAACCGACGAATCGGTGTGAGAGCAATTGACTGCGCCTCAAGACAAGAATAGGTGCAGTCAATCGATAGGTGTGTGACAGTCTATTTATTTTCGCAACATCAATTTAGTTGACGCTTGCAACAAAGATGCCGCGCGCACTGAGATTGATGGTGGCGAGGCCGTTACTGTCGACGCTGATGCTCGATCCAGCAGGGAAGAGAGATGTTAGCGTTGCGTTCGCAGGAAGGCCTCGGATAATCGTTGAGCTACCGCTATTGTTGTAATTAATCACTACGAGGCTGCGCTCATTTCCAAGTTGACGCTCAAAACTCATCATATTATTGCTGGTGCTAGGGTTTTGATAATTCCCTTGGCTCAACGAAGGACGTTGCTTGCGTAGGCTGATTAAACTCTTGTAAAAATTTAATAGTGAATCAGGATTGTTTGCTTGGCTGGCGACGTTTTGGCTAGCAACATTACTAGAGAGCGCACGGAATGGTGTGCCAGTGGTGAAGCCCGCGTTGTTGGGATTCGCTGTCCAGCTCATAGGGGTGCGCAGTTTGGCATCGCCGCTTAAGCTTGCAGTACCAGCTAGACCGATCTCTTCGCCATAGTAGATAAAGGGAGTGCCTGGCTGCAGTAAGTAGGTCGCAGCCGCAAGACGATATTGGCTAATGTCTCCGCCGACCTGATCCCATAGGCGCGCTCCGGCGAATTCATCGTGGTTGGATATCATGGTGGCAATCGATAGAGGTGCCGTTGGGAAGTAATTGGCGACTGCTTGTATCGCGCTGCTTTGTCCCTTTGCTGCATCGACGATTTCATAGTTATGCTTAAAGGCGAACGCATTGCCGCAGGAATTGCTTGCTGCATATAGCAAGGGATTGCCTGGTGCTTCACAGACCATAAAGCGTTTATCGTATTGAATAATATTCTGCTGCACTTTGCCCATTAGGCTGACGCTTTCAGGTTGGCTTTCCCAAGCGCCAGCATTGTTTTCGATCAGATTACCTACCGCATCAAAGCGAAAACCATCAACGCCGCGGTTGAGCCAGAAACGCAGATTATTTTGGTGAAAATCGACAACTGATTGGTTGTTAAGATTGAAGTCGGGCATGCCGGAATAAAAGGCAGCGAAGTAAGCACCATTCTTAGTGTTGTACCAAGGGTTTGCACCGAAGATATTCCAGCCCGTTGGGGCGGTATCTTTCCATACATACCAAGAGCGATAGGCGTTGGTCGTGGTATCGGCAGAATTAACGAATAGTGGATGAGTGTTGGCACTATGATTCATCACGTAGTCGAGAATCACACCAATGCCGCGTGCATGTGCTTGTTTCAGTAGTTCGTCAAGGTCAGCCAAATTGCCATAGTCGTTCTCAATGTCGCGATAATCTTTGACAGCATAGCCATGGTCTCTATCTTCGCTTTTTGTAATAGGCATTAACCATATGCCAGTAATGCCAAGGTCTTTGAGGTAGTCAAGGCTTTGAATAACGCCGCGCAAATCGCCCACACCATCGCCATTACTATCTTTGTAGCCACGTACATAGATTTCCATGAACACGCCTTTGCTCCAGTCGGCATTGAGTGTGCTGCCTGGGTTTTGTTTGGTAATCGCGCTGACATCGACTGCTGGAAGGTTTGCACTTGGTGTCTCGGGCGTTGGCGTGGTCGTGCCTGTACCTGGGTTGGGGTTTGGCGTAATGGTGACAGCAGGAGAGCTGCCGCCACCGCCCCCTCCGCAGGCCGACAGCAACGCAGCCAGTGCGATCGAACGGCTTCCCAGAAGGCGGTGGACGGGGCGCATCGCGGTCTCCTTCCCGGTCGGGCCGGTGGATGGGGAGGCCGATGCTATGGAGTCAAACTACAAGACATCACTCGGACTAACCCTCAAATTTGAAGTCTCGTTACCGGGTGATTGATGTAGTCCGCTGTAGTCAAGGTAACTCGACTACACGAACGCGCGCCACCCGGCTACAGTCGCGCGCCATGAGCACCTTGCACCCTCGCTTCCGTCGCCTTGCCGCCTTTTCCCTCGCCTTGCTGCTGGCCGCCTGTGGCGGCGGCGGAGGCGGTTCGACCGGCCCGCTGCCGAGCTTCGACACCTCGGCCGTCGCGGC
>CALKVB010000523.1 GCA_937996605.1 uncultured Oxalobacteraceae bacterium
TCTTTGACCTGTTCTGCGCCAATTACGGCCTCGATCGCGGGCTGGGCGGCGACCATGTCAGCAAAGACTATGCCGACAACACGCCCTATACGCCCGCTTGGGCCGAGAAGATCACCGGCGTCCCGGCTGAACAGATCATCACCACCGCGCGCGAATTTGCGACCAATGCCGAAAAGACCAAGGGCAAGTCGATGGTCATCCTGGGGGCTGGTCTGAACCACTGGTACCATATGGACATGAACTATCGCGGCATCATCAACATGCTGGTGATGTGCGGGTGCATTGGCCAATCGGGCGGCGGTTGGTCGCATTATGTGGGTCAAGAAAAGTTACGTCCTCAAACAGGTTGGGCTCCCTTAGCCTTTGGTACAGACTGGGTGCGTCCACCCCGTCAAATGAATGGGACTTCATTTTTTTATGCCCACACCAATCAATGGCGTTACGAAAAAGTCAAAGTCAATGAGATTTTATCGCCTTTAGCCAACGAAGCCGACTGGACAAACACCAGCTTAATTGACTGTAACGTACGTGCTGAGCGCATGGGTTGGTTGCCATCTGCACCGCAGTTGGAAACAAATCCATTAGATGTGTGTGATGCAGCGGCCGCAGCGGGCATGGAACCAGCAGAATACTTGAAACAAAGCTTGAAGTCTGGCGCAGTGAATATGAGTTGCGATGACCCAGATAATCCTAAGAACTTCCCACGCAATATGTTCGTATGGCGTTCGAATATTCTCGGTAGTTCAGGCAAAGGTCATGAGTACTTCTTGAAGTATTTGCTCGGCACACAAAACGCCTTGTTTGATGACCCAGATGAAGCGGTGAAACCTTCTGAAGTCAAATTCCGAGAAGAAGCCGCTGAAGGTAAGTTGGACTTGTTGACGGTCTTGGATTTCCGTATGAGCACGACTTGCTTATATGGCGACATCGTGTTGCCAACCGCGACATGGTATGAAAAAGACGATTTGAATACCTCTGATATGCACCCATTCATTCACCCATTGAGTGAAGCCGTGCAGCCTTTGTGGGAAAGTAAAACCGACTGGGAAATCTACAAAGGTATCGCTAAGAAATTCACTGAAATCGGTGGCGACTATCTCGGCACACGCAAAGACATCGTCTTGCAACCATTGATGCACGATACACCAGGTGAATTGGGTCAAGCGTTTGAGCCTAAAGATTGGAAGAAAGGCGAGTGTGATTTGATCCCAGGTAAGACAGCGCCAAACTTTGTTGTGGTTGAACGTAACTACAAAGAGATCTACAAGAAATTCACCTCAATCGGACCTTTGTTAGACAAACTCGGTAATGGCGGTAAAGGTATTAATTGGAACACTGAACACGAAGTCCATGAAATCGGCGGTATCACCAAAGTAGTGACAGAAGAGGGCGTATCGAAAGGCCGCCCACGTCTGGAAACAGCGATTGATGCTTGTGAAATGATTTTGACATTTGCACCTGAAACCAATGGTCATGTGTCAGTTAAAGCATGGGAAGCGCTTTCAAAAATCACTGGTCGCGATCATACGCATTTAGCGGTGGGTCGTGAACATGACAAGATCCGTTTCCGCGATGTACAAGCGCAACCACGCAAGATTATTTCTGCACCGACTTGGTCAGGTTTGGAATCGGAAGAAGTCAGCTACAACGCTGGTTACACCAACGTACATGAATTGATCCCATGGCGCACGCTTACTGGTCGTCAGCAGTTCTACCAAGATCACCGTTGGATGCTCGATTTTGGTGAAGGTTTGTGTGTGTACAAACCAGCGATTGACACCAAGACTGTGGCACCAATGTTGAATAAATCGCCGAACGGTGAAAAAGAGATCGTGTTGAACTGGATTACACCGCATCAAAAATGGGGTATCCACTCTACTTACTCTGACAACTTGCGGATGTTGACCTTGAGTCGCGGTGGCCCCCACGTCTGGGTTTCTGAGATCGAAGCAAAAGAAGCAGGCTTGGTGGATAACGATTGGGTCGAAGTATTTAACAGTAACGGTACATTGACAGCACGTGTGGTGGTCAGCCAGCGTGTGCCAAAAGGTATGTGCTTGATGTATCACGCCCAAGAAAAAATCGTGAATACACCAGGTGCAGAACTCTCCGGTATGCGTGGTGGTATCCATAACTCGGTGACACGTGCGGTGTTGAAACCAACGCATATGATCGGTGGTTATGCGCAACAGGCGTATGGCTTTAACTACTACGGCACGGTGGGTAGTAACCGCGATGAATTTGTGGTCCTGCGCAAGATGAAAAAAGTGGATTGGTTAGAAGGAAAACTCGAGGAAGAGGCAACGGGCTGAACTTTAAAACCCCTCAACGCCGAGACGCAGAGGCGCCGAGGAGCGCCGAGAAAATCAACATCAGGGTTTTCTCTCATTCAAGGTTTTACTCTGCGTCTCAGCGTCTCGGCGTTGAGGGGTTTTGAAAACTTAGGTTATTTAAGCGAGACGGGTGCAGTGCTCTGCATCTGACGAAATAAGGAATAAGAAATCATGAAAATTCGCGCACAAGTAGGAATGGTGTTGAACAGATCGGAAGAGCGTCGT
>CALKVB010000524.1 GCA_937996605.1 uncultured Oxalobacteraceae bacterium
TTCTTCGCGAATATTCTGTTGTTTCTACTTGGGCTGCGCCTAGTCGGTGTGTCAATCACTTGGCCATGGGCTAGTAATCAGGTTTTCGCACCGATTTCGCAAATATTAATGCCACATATGCGCAAAGGAAGTCGGCACCCGATGTTGTTGGGTTTAGCTTGGGGGGCTTTGCCATGTGGCTTGACCTATGCCGTGGCGCCATTTGCTATTTTCTCCGGAGCGGCTTGGTCGGGCGCGCTGTTGATGCTGTTCTTTGGTCTCGCAGCTTTACCGCATCTATTGGTGACTCAACTGCTCTCACAGCAGATTAAGGCTTCGTCGGTAACCCAGATATTGCGTTTCGTTGTCGGCTTGGGAATGATAGGGTTGGCCCTACTTGGTTTGTTTTTTTATGATATGCAGTCGATGCCAGCTTATTTGTGTATAACACCAGTACGCGGCTAGTTACTTTTTCAAATTGATCAAGGTGTCGAGAACTTCATCACTAGTTTTGACTAATTTGGCCGCTATTTGAAAGCCAATTTTGTATTGAAGCGAGTCGGTGATTTCAGTCCCTAAGTCCGTTCCACTAAGTTGATTACCGAAAGCCTCATTACTTTGGGCGGAGAGTGCTTTGCTCGCTTGGCTAATATTGACAATCACACCGCCATTTGCATTTTCTTGAAAGCTAGCAATTTGGGGTTTGAAGTTATTAGTGCTCGCGTTGGCGACATTGTGAGCTGAACTATCAAGTGCACTCTCGAAAGCCCGCAGTGCCGAAATGCCAGAATTGAGTGCTGAAATGGTCATGATGTCCCCCTAATTTGCTTACTTTGGCTGCGAATCTAATAAGTAGCATAGACGCTTTTTGTAGACTCTGCACAAAATTTAATCACAATCAATCGATATAATTCGGATGTAGTCTGGTGATTGCTCATTAGTCAGCATCATCTACAGGTATTTTGACATCGATCTGTGTTCCTTTGCCAACAGTAGACTCCAAATGGAAGCTGCCGTTGAGCGCTTTGATTCTTTCGCGCATCCCGACTAGACCAAAGGAGCGAGTTTTATTCATTGCTCCTTCTTCAATTCCACGTCCATCATCTTTCACGTGTAGGTGAATATGCTCATTATCACGCTCGAAACTAATTTTCACATGATTGGCTTTAGCGTGACGCGCAACATTCGTTAGCGACTCTTGTACGATACGGAAAATGGCAGTACTTTTTTCATCATTGAGGATAAGTTGTTCTTCATTGGCAATTAAATCACAATGTACTCCATGCCGTTGAGAGAATTCTTTCTGCAATGTTTGTAGTGCAAAAAATAAGCCTCCTTCGTCTAATGCTCTTGGTCGCAAATCCGTGGCAATACGGCGTAGTGTTGTGATTGACGTTAGTAGCAATTGATCCATACTGCTAAGTGTCATCCTTGATTTTTCTGTCATGGAATGGTCACGTTGAAGCAGAGATAAATCCATACGAAGTGCCGCCAGAAGTTGACCGAGATCATCGTGCAATTCGCGTGCGATATGCTTTCGTTCTTCTTCACGTATGCTTTGCAATGCTGAAGAGAGTTGACTAAGTTGAGAATGATATTGGGCTAATTTTTCTTTTGCTACTTTGCGTTCACTAATGTCTCGAAAGATCACGGTATAGAAGCGACGCCCGTTTTCCACCAAACTTGAAATTGATGCCTCAATCGGAAATTCGCTGCCGTTTGCATGTAGACCAGTGACGTAAAAGTCCTCAAAACTGGTGCCCATTTGGCGACGAGTTGTACCGTGGTGTCCAAAGCTCTCGACGTGCTTAGTATGAACACTGCGGTGGCGCATGGGAATAACAACATCAATCGATTTTCCAATGAGTTGATCAACTTCGTATCCAAATACCCTAGCCGCGGCTGGATTGACTAAAATAATTTGGTAGTGATCGTCAATGGTCAAGATGCCATCCATCGCAGTTTCAATCACACCGACGAGCCTTTGCTTATGAATCAAAAGTTCATTCGCGGTTTCTTGAAGTTTTCGTGTGTTTTTGATGAGGTAAGCATATGGTGCATGGATATTGATCGCCACCATACCTCGGTAAATGGCAATTGCAGCCATCAATTGAAAGCTGTGTCCAATCAAGACAAACATTTCATCCGAAAAGCGATACAAAGAAAAGTAAACTTCTGAAGCTGCTAACATCAAACTCGCGAAGCACAAATAGCCTCGATTTATTTCGAGTAAATCGTTGAGGCGATCTGGATTAATTGTCTTAATTTGGCGGAAGAAAAAATAGGCGCTACAAATGTTAAATAGAATCAAAATGATTTCACAAATGATTTTGAATTGCGTTTGCCCACTCTGTTCCAAATAGGTGCTTGGTAAAACATCTGGAAATTGAAAAATCAATATTGTTATAGCAACAGTAGCGGCAAGCCCAATGCCCACACTTAGGCTTGAATGAACATTACTCACTAATTGATCGCTCGGGCGTATTGCGAGACCCAGCAAGGTTAGGGTGATGATCAGTCGCGAAATAAGCCAAAAGCTCAATGATTTATGCATGTCGATCGCATGCAGAAATCCTGGCATTCCTTGAAACGAGAGTGCATGGAAAAATCCAAGAATTGCAGCGCATAGAAAAGAGACCGCAAGTATCAAACTACTGCGGTTACGTCTTTCTCCGAATGCATTCCAACAAACGATGAACACCGAGATAAATAAAATGATGGTGGTGGTTTCAAGTGCAGTGTGAAATGCCAGAGCATTGTTTATTTTGTAGCCAGCTAGTGAAGTATGGTTCAACCACAAGACCATGGAAACTGCGAACAATAATGTGCTCAGTAAGCCGAGGAGTTTGAAGTCGCGGTTAGTGATTGAAGTGTGGTGAAGCATAGGTAAGAGGTAAAATGAGGGTGATTGATTTTACCGATTTTTGCGCGCTAAGGTTGTGTCTGGTGTCAAGCTGTCTTCTTTTCGTCACGACGAACTAAACTCGAAAGAATTAATGCGAGGTATGTTTGAAAATACTGGTACGTGTAGATTGCACCAGTATTTAATAAAGCATAATCGTTTGAGGTTCTTCGTGTGGGTCAAACTTAGTGTGACATCAAGACCGGCAAATTCATGTTTTCGAGTATATGACGGGTAACTCCACCCATGACCATTTCGCGAAAACGAGAGTGTCCGTATGCTCCCATGACCAATAAAGTTGCGCCTAATTCTTTGCTGATTTGAAGAATCGCTTCACCAATTGGATGCTTGCTGAATCGGACACAGACCTCTACTTTAATCGCATGTCTAGCCAAATATAAAGCAATGTCGGCACCTGGCTCGTCTCCATGGGACTCAGCATCGTTATCTGGATTAAGGATTAAGAGTTGAACTGAATTTGCCTTTTTCAAAATAGGAAGGGCATCTGTTACGGCGCGTGCTGCCTCACGGCTACCATCCCAAGCAATTAATACACGTCGACTAATGTCTGTGTAATCACCAGAGTGCGGGATGATCAGTGTTGGGCGTCCTGCGTTGACGACCATGAATTCAGGGAAGTCTGACATCACAGAAGGGGACGGCTCAAACGGATTGGATTGACCTATCACGATGAGGTCACAGTATCTGGCACGTAGACCAAGACCACCATTAGCTTCATCGTTCGCAATATTCGCTTCAAATTGATTGGCACCCTGGCGACCGCAATCAAGTTTAAAGCGTTCAATTGCTCGTTCAGCACGTTTGTGCAACTCATTGAGATGCAAACCAATATTGGGATCGCTGATGCTAAAGTCGCTGCCCTCAAAAACATAGCGAGAAATCCCAGTGACAGCTAAGCCAATCAGATGCGAATCAAATTGTTTCGCTAACTCAAGTGCGATTGCGGTTCGTTGCGAGGTATGCTCAGAATCTTCAACGTGAACGAGTATGCTTTTGTAAGTCATTCTGCTCTCCCAATGCTGATGTTAAATCTGTATTTTAATTCATCACGGGGCTCAATTCAGGATTCCATTGTGGAAGCAAATTTTTATTTACGAGTGCAGTGACTTTTTCGGCAACTTTAATTTTCGCTTTCGCAGGTGGCAAGCGACGCAACGTTTTTAATGCTGCGGTGTCGAGTAAGTTAATCTCACGTTGTTCAACTGAGATCATGCCAAGTTCATTCAACGCTGACAGGGTACGACTAACTGTTTCCAACGTAAGTCCTAAATAACTGCCGATCTCTTGACGGGTCATACGCAAGTTAAAACTGCGACCTGAATATCCCATTTGGCTAAAACGCTCGCCTAGGTTAATTAAGAAGCGCGCAACTTTAGCTTCTGCGCTCAAGGCGCTTAACATACTAATCATAAGTTGTTCGCGCACTATTTCGCGACTCATTACGCTAAACATAGCTTGTTCGAGCTCGACATGGATACGACCTAAGTTGGCGAAAGTTTT
>CALKVB010000525.1 GCA_937996605.1 uncultured Oxalobacteraceae bacterium
GATCTACACAGGCGAAGACACTCTTTCCCTACACGACGCTCTTCCGATCTAACCTTCAGGCAACCACAATTCGACCATGAGCTCTGGACGGCTGGAATCAGGGAAAAATTGTTGCTCAATAAATTTAAAGCCAAATACGCCTAAGCCAAATACAAACAAGGTAATCGCAATGGTTGTCTTACGCCATTCAACACACCAATTCACCAAAGCACGGAAGCGTGTGTAGAAAGGCGTATCGAACAACTCATGATGACCATCGGCACCTGCATGCGGCTTCACTTTTAACAGCAAGTAACCTAAATAAGGCGTGAACAACACCGCCGCCAACCATGAAATCAACAAAGCCAAAGCATTCACTGAGAACATGGAGAAAGTGTACTCACCAGCAGCCGACTCTGCCAAACCAATCGGTAAGAAACCTGCAGCTGTAATCAACGTACCGGTCAACATCGGCATCGCTGTAGAGGTGTACGCAAAGGTCGCCGCATCAAAACGCGAGAAGCCCTCTTCCATCTTACGCACCATCATCTCGACCGCAATAATCGCATCGTCGACCAATAATCCAAGCGCGATAATCAGAGCGCCGAGTGAAATCTTGTGCAAATCAATATTGAAGATGCGCATGAACAAGAAAGTCACGGCCAACACCAATGGAATCGTCAGACCAACCACCAAACCGGGCCACACATCCAAGCGCCACGGCTTAGTATGTAAACCTAATGACAGGAAGCTCACGGCCAACACAATCACCACCGCCTCAATCAAAGTATTCACAAACTCACCGACAGACGAAGCGACAATTTTCGGCTGATCAGACACTCGCTCTAATTGAATACCAACTGGAAGTTGAGACTTGATCGAACCTACGGTCTTTTCAAGATTTTTACCAAGGTCGATGATATTCCCGCCTTTTTCCATTGAAATACCAAGGCCGATAACTTCTTTACCGTTAAAGCGCATTTTGTCGCCTGGCGGATCTTTGTATTCACGTTTGATTTTCGCGAAATCACCTAGTCGGAAAGTCGTACCATTAGCACGCAATTGCAAATTCTCGAGGTCTTTGACTGTCATCAAGGCGCCAGAGACGCGCACCTGCAGATTGCTGGTCGATGTAGTCAAGACGCCCGTCCCTTCAACACTATTTTGCGCTGCAATTTGCGCTACGATAGTTTCAAAAGACACGCCTAACTGAGAAAATTTCTTTTGTGAAAATTCAATGTTAATTTTTTCATCTTGTACACCAAACATCTCGACTTTCGAGACTTTGGGGATACTCAATAATTGTTGGCGTACAAAATCTGCGTATTGACGCACCTCTTCGTAATTGAAACCATCGCCCGAAATCGCAAAAATAGAGCCGTAGGTATCACCAAACTCGTCATTGAAAAATGGACCAACCACACCTGCCGGCAGCGTGCCTCGCATATCACCGATTTTCTTACGCACTTGATACCACGTCTGCGCTGTTTCTTTTGGCGGCGTAGATTCGCGCAACTGCAAAATAATAAGCGTCTCACCGGGCTTGGAGTAACTACGAATCTTATCGATGTAAGGGGTTTCTTGCAGTTTCTTTTCTAACTTATCAGTAACCTGATCTGCCATCTGCAAAGCAGTGGCGCCCGGCCAAACAGCGCGCACCACCATCGCACGGAACGTGAAAGGTGGATCCTCATCTTGCCCCAAGCGATTAAAACTAAAAATACCGCCTAAGAGCAAAGCAACGATCAAATAGCGTGTCAGCGGAATATGCTCAAGCGCCCACTGTGAGAGATTAAATCCCCCAGATTTTCCTTTGGATTGATCACTCATTTAGCTGCTCCAGCAGATGCACTCGCCGCTGCACTCGCTTTTGCCGTCGACTCAGCA
The DNA here is from genome assembly GCA_937996605.1 of uncultured Oxalobacteraceae bacterium. Classification (GTDB taxonomy): domain Bacteria; phylum Pseudomonadota; class Gammaproteobacteria; order Burkholderiales; family Burkholderiaceae_D; genus Undibacterium. Next base: position 1,867 of record CALKVB010000525.1, read on the forward strand.
CCGAGTATGGTCACTTTTTGCCCTGGCTTCAACAAATTGACACCGGCTGTCACCACAGATTGACCTGGGGTCAAACCACTAGCAATCAAAACATCTTCATCAATGGTGGAACCCACTTGCACAGGAACCAAACGCACTACTCCATTTTCAACCACCCAAACCGAACTCGTTGCTTTGTCTTGGAACAGAGCAGTCAACGGCAAACGGATCATCGAATGCGGATTCTTCATAGCAAACGAGGCATACGCTGTCATACCCAATTTAATTCCATTTGCATTTGCTGGCAAAGCAAGCTTTGCAGCAAAGGTACGCGTCACTGGATCTGCAATAGGAGACAACTCACGCAACTTCGCGACGATAACTTCGTCTTTATTAGCCCACAAGCGCACATTCACATCTTTCATTTGGCGAATAGAATTAATGCGATCTTCTGGGATTCCAATCACCATATCAAATTCGCCTGCTTTCGCTACCCGTACCACCGGCGTGCCAGCAGCGACAACTTGACCAATTTCCGCATCGATACCTGTTACGACACCGTCCACATCAGAAGCTAATGTACTGTAAGAAGCCAAATTCGATTGATTCGACAACCCCGCTTTGGCTTGTTCATAACTCGCTTGTGCTGCTTTATAGGCAGTTTCTTTTGCATCGAGCACCGCTTGTGCTACGAAATTTTTCTCTCGCAACTCTTGGTAACGTTTGTATTCAGCTTTCGCCAAATCTCGATTGCTCTCTGCAGCCATCAAACCTGCTTTTGCTTGAGCTTGACCCAACAACAAGTCTTGTGGGTCAAGTTGCATTAATACCTGACCTCGCTTGACGACAGTGCCAACATCAACTTTACGAGCAATAATTTTGCCAGGTACACGAAAGCCAAGACGCGACTCCACTTTGGCACGAATTTCACCAGAAAATTCGGTTTGCAATTCTGCGCCTTCGATTGCTGCGGTGACGATGCGCACCGGACGAATGTCTTCGGTCTTTTCAGCTGGCTTGCTACAGGCCGCTAGCATCATCGACAAGCCCAATAGCAAAGTCGGAAGTAAATAAGGAGAGCGTGTCGATGCTATTACCGAACGCTTAGCTTGAAATTGATTTAAAATTAACACGAAGATTTCCTTTACTGATGCGGCACAACATTGAAAGCCAAGCGCAGGAATCGTCGATAGCGCTGAAACCAACTAGTACTGAAGGCCAGTCACTATCGTTCGCTGCTTAGATCCCGAATATATATCACGCGTTTATTTCCGTATATCAAAAAGAATTACCTTGTTCGAAACAAAACTCAGGCAAATTAATAACTGACTCACGGGTAAGTAATTATAATGACGAAAGTTTTATTTGCCAATGACTTTCGAGTCATTTATTTTTCAGTATTTTTATGACAACAAGTCACTACGAGAACTTCCCTGTCGCCTCTTGGCTTCTGCCAGCGCGCGTGCGCCCAGCCGTACAAACAGTGTACGCATTTGCTCGCAGTGCCGACGACTTTGCCGATGAAGGAGACCTTTCCGACCATCAAAGACTGGAATTACTGAGTCAATATGAATCAGAATTAGATTCCATTCACGAACAAGGGTCGTCCAGGTCTCCTCTATTTCAAGACTTGGCTCGTGTGATAGAGCAGTACGAAATCCCTTTGCAACTTTTTCGAGATCTGCTTTCCGCATTCAAGCAAGATGTCATCATCAAAAGATATCCCGATTTTGAAGCTTTGCTCGATTACTGTCGTCGATCAGCGAATCCTGTTGGCAGAATCATGCTTCGTTTGTTTGCACAAAATAACCCTTCGCAAATTGCACGGTCAGACCTAATTTGCACCTCATTACAATTAATCAACTTCTGGCAGGATGTCGCCATCGATCTCAGCAAGTCTCGGATTTATCTACCTCAATCAGACCTTCAACAATTCGGCATCCATGAAAGCCAACTGAATCTCAACGACAACCACGAAGCTTGGCGAAATTTGATGCAATTTGAAGTGAACCGAGCACGCCAAATGATGAACGATGGCGCCAGCCTTGCACTCGAACTTCCTGGGCGTTTTGGCTATGAGCTAAGAATGATCGTGCAAGGTGGCTTGCTCATTCTTGATAAATTGGAAGAAGTTAATTTTGATGTCTTCAACAAACGACCAACCATCAACAAAATCGATGCTGTACGCATGGCATGGCGCAGCATCAAAATGCAAATGAGATAAAGAAGAAGCACGTGAAACCAAGCAAAGAAACAATACAAGCTTACAAGCAAGTTCAGACCGCGGCAAAGACTGTCTTACGAATTCTGCCAAGCCAGTTGAACCTGCATGATACAGAGGCATCCATCGCCACAAAGGCGACACGTATGCTGGTCGACTTAGGATATCCGGATACCTGGTATTACAATTGCCATGCACAAGTTTTACTTGGCAGTCGCAGTTGCCTTTCTATTTCTGGAAAGTCCTATACAGCACATGACGAGGTTCTCGGCGGGACAAATTTGGTAAGCATTGATCTCAGCCCAATGAAAGACGATATTTGGGGTGATTATTCGCGCACCTTTGCATTTGAATTAGGACTTTGGGTAGAACATCCCAAAACGCGGGAGTATCAAAATGGATTTCAGTTTCAAAACTACATTCATCAAGAATTAGTTCGATGGCTCAAGCCTCACCATACACTGCATCAACTATTTGCGTGGGCCAATGTCAAAATCAGGGAAAAAGGATTCGTGAACCTTGATTTCCGCGGCAATCTTGGACACAGTTTGGCTGCGACTCGTGAAGATCGCCATTTTATTCAAGCCGATGATCACACT
>CALKVB010000526.1 GCA_937996605.1 uncultured Oxalobacteraceae bacterium
TGAAGGCAAATACTTGTTCGTCACTACCTGTTTTTAAGCGCACCATTGACCCACCATCTACACCATTCCACAGCGCCTTGTTACTTTGCTTGAGATGGAATAATTTGGTGTACAGCTGCTTGAATGGGTGATCCTTCCATTGGATAGGATCACGTTCGAAGAAGTTTAATGCTTTGTTATTACCCGCCTCTTGGCCGCTGTACAGCAAAGGCATGCCTGGCATGATGTTGGATAACACCAAGAAGGCTTCAACGCCATCGCCTAGGCGTTCAAATTCTGTCCCTTCCCAGCTATTCAAATCATGGTTAGTGATGTGCAGCATACGATAGGAATTCGGGTGGTAGTTCTTCTCTTCTCCATTCAAATAGGCGTCGAAATCTTTAACTGATTTCTTACCCTTGGCGATATCACCCCACAAGTCTTTATATTGCCAGCCATACGTCATATCAAAGGCTTTTTCTTGTAAGTCCCATTCCATGGCTTCGGCCAACATAAACACTTTCTTGGTCTTGTCGAGCTCTTTACGTGCTTCATTCCAGAAGTCGGTTGGAACCATCGCAGCGACATCGCAACGGAAACCATCGATGTCGTATTCTTTCAGCCAGAAGCGCATGGCTTCAATCATTTCTTTGCGTAGATTTTGGTTGGTATAGTCGAGCGCAATGACGTCAGCCCAGTCGGGTACTGGCGGCACGAATTTGCCGTCTTTATCTTTCTTATAGAATTCTGGATGCTGAGTGGCCCAAGGATGATCCCAAGCGGAGTGGTTCGCTACCCAGTCAATGATGAGCTTCATGCCATGCGCATGCGCTGCTTTAACCAAACGTTTGAAGTCTGCTGGTGTGCCGAATTCAGGATTCACACCGCGATAATCGCGTACCGCATAGTAGCTACCTAAAGTACCTTTGCGATTCTTTTCACCGATGGGATTAATTGGCATGACCCAAATAATCTTCACGCCCATCTTTTGTAAAGTAGGAAGATATTCCTCAAATTTTTGGAAGCTGCCTTCTTTCGAGTGTTGGCGAATATTGGCCTCGTATATCGTGGCGTTTTTACTCCATGCAGGATGCACGACTTCTGAGGTTTTCTGCGCCATGGCTGGTAAGGCAGTGATTGCACCGATACTCAGCAGAAGGGAAAAAATTAAACGGTTCATTGGCATGTCTCTCTATTCTTCTTTCGGGGGGATGGGGGCAAACAATACTACTGTAGTTCAAATATGCGGGCAGTCTTGCCCTCAATCTTTATGCGTTGGCGTATGTCTTGAGTACTACCATTGAGTACATCGCGTGCCTTGGTAAAACTGCGTAAAACTTCTGCGTAACGTGCCGTGTCGAGATCTTGTGCCTGCTCTTGACGATTCATGACGATCATGACGGTTTTTTTGTCGCTGATGCGGAAGTAGACATAGCAATTATTTTCAGGAATGAAGTGCAAGAACCGTCCTTGGTGAATCGCCTTTTCCGATTTGCGCCATTGAAATAATTGACGCACGAAGTCTTGCATCTGCTTGGTGGCGAGCGGTAAATTCTTACCATTGAAAGCATTGATGTTATCGTTGTTCCAGCCACCAGGAAAGTCACCACGCACTTTGCCGTCATCGCGTTTTTGCGGACTGGTCATTAGGATTTCTGTGCCATAAAACATCTGAGGAATGCCGCGCATGGTCGCCAGATAAACGAGCGCCATTTTCAATAAGGCTGGGTCTTGCCCTAGGGCTGAAAAGATACGCGGTGTATCGTGATTGCCTTCAAAAATCGTTAATTGCTCTGGATGCGCATACTGAAAATCATTCGCTGCGGCGAGGTAGAGCTGATTGAGGTCTGCTGCTTGATTCGGTTTAGCGACTAAGCTGTTGTGTATGCTTTCATATACTGGGAAATCCATCATGCTAGGCATTGCTGAACGATAGCCATCGTGATTGACTTTATCTTTTTGCCAGTAAGCGATGATGGCTGGATTCATACTCCATTCTTCACCCACCAAATTCAAGCGCGGGTATTCCGCCATAATGCGTGCTGACCATTGCGCTAAGAAATCTTTATCCGAGTAGGAATAGGTGTCAACGCGTAAGCCTGCAAGATCGGCGTATTCTATCCACCAAATTGCATTTTGAATCAGATAGGTGGCGAGGAAAGGATTCTTCTGATTGAGGTCTGGCATGGTTTTGACGAACCAACCATTGGTAAATTTTTGACGATCAATTTGTGCGGCATGGGTGTCTTGCACAGTGGCACGGACGTGATTGGTTTCGACATAAGATTGGCGATAATTTAACCAGTCTTTTGCCGGTAAATCTTGCATCCACCAATGCTGGGAACCGATATGGTTGAGCACGACATCATGAATCACACCCATACCGTGTTCTTTTGCTTGGACCACAAGCTGGCGATAGTCATCGTTACTGCCAAAGCGCGGATCAACTCGGTAAAAATCTGTTGTTGCGTAACCATGATAAGAATTGATGGCTTGATTGTTCTCAACCAGCGGTGTAGGCCACAACATGGTAAACCCGAGTCCAGCGATATAGTCGAGATGCTGAGCCAATCCTTGTAAATCTCCGCCGTGGCGTCCGCCGGGGTTGGAACGATTTGCAGGATCGAGCATGCCAGTCATACTGTCGTTGCGTGGGTCACCATTGGCAAATCGATCGGGTACCACCAGATAAATCGCATCTGCAGGAGTAAATCCTTGACGTTCGGCAGAGCCGGGTGTTCTGGCGTTCAACGTGAACTGGCTCTTGAATTGTACCTGTTGGTCTTTCAGCCATTCAATATCAACTTGGCCCACTGCAGCATCAGGGCTAATCAGTAAATCAAGAAAAATGTAATTGAGGTTGTCGGTGCGGCTGCTTTTTACCAGTGATACGCCCGGATGTTGAACACGCGCTTCTAAGCCATCGAGGTGCTTACCATAGACCATTAATTGTAGCGTTGGTGAGTGCATGCCAACCCACCAAGAAGCGGGTTCTATGCGTTCTACTTTGGCTTTGATGTTCGCTGAGTCTTGTTGGAACTTGGGGGCTGGTTCAGCCAGCGAACCGAACGAAGCACAGAAAAAAAAAGCAGCGCCGATAATTGCAAGGGTATTGCGTGTGGGGAACCGGCGCTGCATGGGGTTAGCCTTCATTTTGTTCGATAGCTAATGCAGCACCAGAGAGCGCTGCGAGGGTGTCAGTAATTAATGCTGTTGGGATTTGCGAAACATAGCCGTGCAGACGTCCTTTGGCTTCAAATTTTTCGCGGAAACGAGATTGAAAAAAGAAGTCGCCAAGACGTGGCACGATGCCTCCGCCTATATATACGCCACTGCGGGCGCCAACGATCAAGGCGACACTACCCGAAAAGCTTCCCAAAAATGCGCAAAAGGCATCGAGGGTTTGGCGGCAAATTACACATTGATTCAATAGGCCGCGTTCAACAATTTGTTCGGTACTTAAAGCTTCTGCATTTTCTTTGGCACAGCGCGCAACCGCACGGTAAAGAGTAGGTAAACCTATGCCAGAGAGAAGGCGTTCGGCAGAAACATGAGGTAATTCTTCACGTACGGCATCGAGGATTGCCGCTTCGAAATCGTCGGTGGCCGCTAGAGTGGCGTGTCCGCCTTCGCCAGGGATAGCGATCCAACCATGCTTACTTTCAATCACTGAGCCGACGCCGAGACCAGTGCCAGGTCCGATCACGGCTAAGGTCCCATGGTGCTGCGGTAGTTCTGCGTGGGGACGAATTTGATCTGCTTTTAAGCGTGGCAAAGATAAGGCGAGTGCTTCGAAATCGTTCAAAGTTAAGAAGGTATCGAGTTGCAGCGCGGCTTTGACTTGCGCCTGTGAATAGCTCCAATGACTATTGGTGAAATTGATTTGGTCTTGCCCAACTGCTGTGGCTACCGCAAATGCCGCACAACGCGGTGCTTGGAAACTTGCGCCGAGTTGTTGCTGAATCGATTGCAAATAGTGTGTGCTGGCATCCACTGGGGAAGCAAAATCAGCGACCGGTAAAGTCTTCACATACAGGATGTTACCGCTGTTATCGGCGACCCATCCAAAACGGGCATTGCTGCCACCAATGTCGGCAACCAGCCAAGGATAGCTAGAACTTGAGGATGGCGATGTAGAACTATTGCTCATGGCGTCTCTTGCAGTGTATTCACGAGGTCGTGGCCCGTGCTTATGTTGTTGACGCACCAATTTCCTTCACGCTGTTTTGTTACGGGTAAGTGGCACGATTTCTCTGTTGTAAGTGAATGTAGCAAAACTACAGATTCAATTCAAGTGATTTGTTCTTTTATTTCAAATTCAATAGAAAAGTGTCGTATCGTTTGTGCAGCTTGTTGTAGTACAGGCCTCTGGTATAAATAAAATAACCACAGCGATGTCAAAAGGTATAAATAAGCTATTAGTTGGGTTTTTGCAATAAAAATCTTGCTGACTGTTTGTAGTACAGTTACATTTGTATATTGCATTGAAGAAAAGTACAGAAAATTTTGCCTTCACTGAAAACTACTTTCTTAGGCTTTCTAGTCAGACTACAATGTTATTTTGCATTGTATGGTTTGCATCTTAAGGCATTGCATTTCGCCTTATCTAATTGCACCTAATTGCATTCAATAGAATCACGTAGCATCAAATCGCATCAGATGGCATTAGATAAGCAAGCTCAAATCAGTAC